>JAGGRR010000169.1 GCA_021159465.1 Methanophagales archaeon | reverse complement strand
CTAAGCATCACTCCAGCCATATTCACAGGTCCTACCCCCTGCTTTGCCATCTCTTGCTTGACTCGCCGCGAACTGACAGCACTGATTATTTTCCCTAATAGCACCCATTTTGTGTACAAACCCCAATATAAATTTTTCGATTTCAATTCGCCTGGATTTGGATTTTATAGATTTTTATTGTGTACTTTTAGATCGGAGATCGGTGCTGAATATTACCAGTACATCGCTTCCGTCTTCGCCACGTGGTGGTTACAGAGAGAAGATGTCTACGACGAACTCAAAAAATTGCTCGTCAATGTGCTTTTGTTTGAAATGAGCTATACAATTACAAAACAATAAATTAAAGAAGGTTTTTATATTTTTATTATGCTGGAAATGACAGGAAAGGTCATCTTCATCAAGTTGGGTGGTTCGTTAATCACAGATAAGAATGCACCACACACAATAAACTATGATACTTTAAGGAGAGTAGTGAAAGAGTTAAAAGAAGTAACCGATACCGAATCTGAGTTGAATTTACTCGTCGGGCATGGCGGTGGCTCCTTCCCCCATCCAATTGCTAAAGCTTTTAGAACTGCCGAAGGACTTATTCATGCTACCAGTGCACGTGGTTTTGCATTATGTCAGAATTCAGCATCAACATTGAACAGGATTATAGTAGATTTGATGATAGACTATGGGCTTAATGCCGTCTCCATTCAGCCATCAGCATGTTGCATGGCTGTAGATGGCGAAATAGCACGCATCTTCTTTGAGCCACTGGCGAGTTCTATAAAGAACGGATTCATCCCGGTGGTCTTTGGTGACTGTGTATTCGATGATATAAGAGGCTGCACGGTTATATCCACCGAACAAATCCTGAGGCATCTTTGCACTTATATACGACCAGCCCGGGTACTGTGTTTTGAGCAGGTCGATGGAGTCTACACTTCGGATCCTATGCGTGATAATGAAGCGCGACTTATCCCGGAGATCACAATCGAGAATCTCAACCAGCAGGAGCTGGACTCATGCCTTGGTGGGTCATATTCTATTGATGTCACAGGAGGAATGCGCGAGAAAGTGTACCAGCTATTGGAGATTGCGAAGATGGGTATAGAATGTGAGATACTGAGTGGGCGGAAGGGCTATATAAAGCGGGCATTAAGGGGTGAGCGGAGGCTTGGTACTGTTATTACGGCATCAGCGTTATAGTGATTGAAATTGAAGATATGGACTGTCGGAACGAGTAACAGGAGTATAGAAGAGTTCTTACATCTGCTTATGGCGTATAAGATAGAAGTAATAGCGGATGTGAGGCGATTCCCAACTTCCAGGTACAGGCATTTCAAGCAGGAAATACTAAAAGAGAATTTGAATCGTTGTGGTATTGAATATAATCACATTATTGAGCTTGGGGGCTACCGAACGGGTGGTTACAGGCGATACATGAAAACAGAAGATTTTGAGACGGGTTTACTCCAGCTCGAGCAGCTCGCAGCATCAAGAAATGTTGCAATCATGTGTGCGGAACTTCTCTTCTTCCGCTGCCATCGCAGGTTCATCGCCGATGCACTTACTGAACGAGGTCATACTGTAATACACATAATAGACGAGCAGAGGAGCTACGAGCACAAAGGGCGTGATGGTAAGCAGAAGAACCTCTATGAGGCTATCAGAGATTAAGGTTTAAGGTGCGACCAGATCCAGTGCACCTGTTGGGCAATGGTCAACGCATGCGCGACAGAACTCCGGGGGTTTAAACGCTCGCTTACACCTCTTCGCATCTATCAACTTTACTTTC
The DNA here is from genome assembly GCA_021159465.1 of Methanophagales archaeon. NCBI lineage: Archaea > Methanobacteriati > Methanobacteriota > Methanomicrobia > Candidatus Methanophagales > Candidatus Methanophagales archaeon. Next base: position 26,559 of record JAGGRR010000169.1, on the reverse strand, counting down.
CCCTCCTCTACCCTCAGCACCGCTTCTTCCTCATACCTGCTGCCTTTACCATATAGTACCTCCTCACTCATCAATCTGTTCTCCTCGCATACCACCACACACGTCCCACAGCCTATGCATTTATCATCATCTATTATCAAGCCTGTGAGTTCTTTATCAGTATAGCAAAGTATAGAATGCAGTTGCTTTAAATTATAACTGTACCTGGGCTCCAGAAGCAATGGACAATCCTCTGGTCGCGCCTCCATCGCGATCAATCTGGCTGCAAAACCCATGCATACTGTACCACATCTCTTACAGTTCGTTCTCGGTAAGAGATTGTAAACCTCTATTAGAGATACAGGCATCTTTATCTTTATAGATAACCTGAGTTTCAGACTTTATATACTTGATCCTCAACACATCTATAATTTATAATTTGCATTTGTACCCATGAAGGAAAGGAAAGGACAATTTCGACGTTGTGACGTCCTCCTTTGGATTAGTGACTACAACATGGCGAAGTCCCGTTTCCGTTTATATGTAGAAATTATTCCTTAAGAACTAAGAACCAATAAATGAGAATCCCGAAGTCACATCCGAGGTATAAATCATTGAAGCGAAGAGAGAAGCTTGTGGCTGGTATAGAAGCAGGTATAACCTCACTTCATGGATTGATAGCGCATGGAAGAGGTGAAGCATTCGATTATTTAATGGGGGAGCGGACATTAGAGTCTGCATTGAGAGCTACAGAAGTGGCTGCTGCGCTATTATTAATGGCGAAGAGACCTGTGCTATCGGTCAACGGCAATGTTGCTGCACTGGCATCGAAGGAGATGGTTATACTGAGTGGCTTGATAAACGCACCTCTGGAGGTGAATCTCTTTCATCGAACTGAAGAGCGTGTAAGGCGAATAAAAGAGCTATTAGAGCGGGAGGGTGCGAAGCAAGTGCTTGGTGACAAGCCGGATTCGCGAATACCCGGGATTGAGCATGCCCGTGCATTGGCTACACGCGAGGGGATATATACTGCGGATGTGGTTCTTGCACCACTGGAAGACGGTGACAGGTGCGAATCACTGATTGCGATGGGTAAGAAGGTAATAACCATAGATTTGAATCCTTTATCAAGGACTTCAAGATATGCCACTGTAAGTATAGTGGATGATATAGAGCGGGCATTGAGGAATCTCATCTCGCTCATAGAAGCTAAGAAGAATCAGCAACAACAGCATGGTTATGGGTATGGATACAGTAGTTTCAGTCTTGATACTTTGCTGAGTGCTTATGATTATGATAATAAAGCAAATTTGAAGGCGGCTATCAATGAGATAGCAGCACGGCTGATTGGAGAATGAAAACTCAAAGTGATATTTCCCCGACTATTTTACCCCTGTGCAGTGATATAGCTTTATCACAGACTTTCTTCGCCCACTCCTGGGAATGTGATGATATCAAAAGCGTCTTCCTCTTCTCTCTCTGTCTTTGTCTCTGTTCCTTGAAGTAATTCACGAGCACATCGCAGGTCTCATTATCCAGTCCAGTGAAAGGCTCATCCAGCAGTATCAAATTGGGATCATGTATCAAAGCCCTGATGATGTCTGCACGCTTCCTCAATCCATGTGAGAGCTGCTTCACACGGACATTATACCACCGGTTCATGCCAAGGAAATCAACGGTATCGAGGAATTTATCCTCTTCGACCCCGAACTGTTTAGCATAGAATAGTAAATTCTCACGCACTGTGAGTTCGTCATAGAGGAAGCTTGCATGTGTTACCAGACCTATTTTTCTTCTTATCCTGCTATCCCTGAATGCGTCTTCACCAAATATCTTCACGGTTCCGGTGGAGGGTCTGATATGCGTGGCAATCAACTTCAGCAGAGTTGTCTTTCCCGCGCCATTATGTCCAAAGAGAGCCACGAATTCTCCGCGCTCTATGCGCAGCGATACAGATCTTAATACTTCAAGATAGCCATATCGTTTTGATACTCCTATCACGTCCACTGCTACTGTTGACTGTGCCATAATCCATAAACACATCCGTAAGGTTAGGTCAAAGAGAGATTATGCTTATATATAAAAATGCATATAAAAAGAATAGAAGATGAAGCGGGATATTATTCTTGTTATTGGTGTGATACTGAGTGTAGGAGCATCATATATGGCTTATGTCTCAGTCCACCCGGTAAGGGGTGATATTTATTTCTCTTATACACATGTACCTGCTGCTCTGGTCTGCTATCTCGCGTTTTTCATCTCACTCGTGGCGAGCATAATGTACCTGAAGAAGAGGGCGAGGCGATATGATATGGCTGCGGAAGTATTAGTGATCATAGGACTGGTATATGGTATAGTGGCTTTGATCTCAGGAGCAATCTGGGCGAATGCAGCATGGGGATTGTACTGGAACTGGGACCCGAAACAGACAACCACACTCATACTCTGGATTGCGTATGCGGGTTATATAGCTGTGAAGTATTCTATCAGTGAAGTAGAGAGGAGAGCGGTGATAGGAGCAGTGTATAATGTCCTTGCTTTTTCACTCATACCTCTGACTTTCCTCTCTGTGATGTTATGGCAGTCGCTGCATCCGCGAGCGCAGGAGATAACGCTGTCTATGCCTGTAAAAGCAACTCTGATATTGAATCTCGCCGCAGCTTCTTTAATCTTCGCTTATCTCATTATAACAACATACTCATTATGGTCTTTGGAGGACCGCGTTAATGTATTATTGTACAGGTACAGGTATAAGAAGGGGGGTGCATGAACTGGTGTATAGAGGCGTATTTGTGGTTGCTATCATCTACTGGACAGCAATTCTGGTGCTATTCCTGTGGCTGAGCAGACGGCTGGCAGCACTTAAAGCGAAGGTAATGGACTTAGAGAGGGCGGTACTCGAAGCTGAGGATAAAGATAGAGATGAAGATTAAGATTAAACCACTTTATATAGTCGTCGCATCTCTGATCGTGCTGAGTGGTGCATTAGCATACGATGTCTTCTCTTCTTACCTCAGTCCCTACATGAGTGTCTCACAGGTGGTGGGGAATGATAGATATATGAATAAGGAAGTTCAGATCATGGACACCGTTGTCAATGGCTCTACAAGCTGGGGAGAAGATGGTGCTCTCTCGTTTAAAATCACAGATGGCAGGGCTACTATTAATGTCACATACAGGAATCCGGTACCGCAGGGCTTCAAAGAGGGGCTGAAAGTGGTTGTTATTGGCACGCTCGATTCGCCCTACCATGTAAGTGCCTCGCAACTACTGGTCAAATGCCCCTCTAAGTACGAGTAGAGAGGCATCTTATCCATTCGCCCTTCGCTTCGCGCGTGGTGCCCACAACCAGCCTGGTCTCATGTGTTGTCTTCTCTACCATACCTCGCGCTTCTATCCATTCACCTTCCTGCGCCTGCCCCACATAGGTATGGGTAAAAGAGAGCACCTTGTCTATTTCTGGGTGCTCTATGCGATATATCGCGGGGTTATCAAATGAGAAAGAGGCATCCTTCACTTCAGCCTTTATCTGGAGGTAGCCCATTCTCTGCCCTGGCTCATAATCCATAGGGTCCAATAAAGCCAGCTCTGTCCAATCGCGTGAATATAAGATATCAAAGTATGTATCGTCAATCATACCGCGGTTATTTTTTCTCTTCTCATGCTTGATGAACTCTTCATAGCTCAATTCTGGATTCCTCTTCCTGTATATTTGCCGCCATGTATCATCGTCTATATCACGAATGATGCCTTCCTCTTTCGCTGACGCCACAACCTCCCTTGCACGATTGAAGTTCTCCAGTCCGTAAATAACGAGGTCAATATCAGAATGGGGGGTATTGAGCCCACATAAGAAAGAGCCGGTAATGCCTATCTTGTCCGCGGGTATATAAGAACGAGAACGCAGGAGCTCATAAATCCGGGCAACCCGGTCATCGGTTTCTACAACAGTAGGGAGCCATGCTTCAGGACGAAGGACCTCTTTTATATCACGCTCCGGCACATGGTGCACATCCCCTACGTATAGCGGCCGGTGCTGCCGGAGGAACTCATAAGCTTCATTGAAGTCCAATTTCCGGTATCGCCTGCCGCTTCGATTCGAGACACGTGTTCCACATTCGTCGGGGATATAACGGAGCAGGCATTTTACCTCGCCTGTTTCAGACCCGGAACCGAGTTCATAGCCCACCACAGAAAAGAACCAACCGTCAAAAGTCAATATGAAGTCTCTTAATCTTGTTCTGATGTTCATTATTATCGCTCTCTATTTCTTTTATTATACGCAATTACAATTGTCATTTTATACTCATACTGCTACACTAACACTACTCTATTCACCGAAGAGCATCTCGCATATATATCTTATATCATTCATGTCTTTATCATACCAGTGCTGGCGAACTGTAGTGATTACGTATGCGACACCGCCGATCAATAGACCGAGGACGGTGGTACCGAACGCATATATGAGACTGGATGCAAGTGTGTTTATATCACCCTGTGTAAGTGCAAGCAGTGCAGGTCCCATAGGTATCAGCGTACCCATAAGCCCGAGCATCGGACCTATTCGCACCATTGCCCTCGTGCGTTCCACACTCTTTGTTATCGCGGCATTGCAACCCTGAAGTAACTTTTCTAATCTAATTGCGAACTGCCGGGCATCTTCATCGCCATCACCGTCTTTTAAAGCTACATCTATATCAGCGAGGCAGTTCAGGAACTGCAGTACGAACTTATGAGATGTGCATTTCTTCAGTATTGCACTTATTTCTTTGAGTCTGGATCGGGATTCACCATCACCCTGTACCTGTAATGCTGCTGCAGCTTCATGCAGGCACAGTTCCAGATCTACTGATGCCGTCCGACTGCTGCACTTGTGTCTTATAATCCATTCGTATGTGAACATACCAATCTCAACGATCACCCACAGTGTCAGTCCATATAAGAGGATCAGTACCGGTAGCCGGAGTAAGGAGGTAATCCATGCAAGGAAATCGGAACTGAGCCATACAATAAAACTCTTTCCCCCTATTGCAGATATTATGAAGAGCATCTCATTACATTATCCTCCTGTTTTGCACCTCTATCTCCCGTATCCCCTACACCATAAACTGGTGTGCATCAAATAAAGTGAGTTTCGGTTTTTGAATCATGAGTAACAATTATTACCTTATTTGTACCTGTATAGATATCGCAGAGCAACCCGTAAATCGGAGGTGGTATTCACATTTATCGCGAGCAGGGGGTCATGAAAGACGAGAGGTAAGGAATGCATCGAGTTCATGACGGCATTGATACCGCATGCGACCAGTTTCTGTCCACGATAAGTGAAGGGAAGAGGGTTTATGCCATCTGGTACCATGTTGAAAGGAACAGCTCCGGTAACACTAACACTATTATGATGTTCGGAATAGAAGTCTATCAGTGCATCAATATGTTCACTCTGTAAAAATGGGATATCACATGCCACGGATATAAATTCATGATAGCGTGTGAGTAGATAACGTAAATCCGCATGATAGCCGTATCCGGGTGTTTCTATCATCCTGTAATTCATACTCTGGCAGTATAAAGCGGTCTGTGGCGTGAACTTCGTTACCGCCACAATAAAACCATCTGCTTTTAATGCGCCATTCACTGCCCCTATAACCAGATCTATCAGTCGTTTCTCGGCTCCTAACTTTATAATCGCCTTCTCCTTACCCATCCTGGTTGCTTTACCGCCTGCGAGGATTATCACTATCATCTCTTCATCTCTAAAAGAAATAGAAAGAGAAATAGAAAGAAGAATCGAGATTTTAGAGGTACGACATTCTTTCTCGTTCCTTCTGCTCTCTATACCGGTGTCTCAGTAATGGGTTGCTCTTCATTCGCTCTATCTCACGGTCCAGGCGCTCATCTAATTCCGCCTGCTTATTAGAGACATACTCATTGCAGAGCTTATAGGCGGAATCTGAGGAATATAGCTGAATACCAGCCATAACAATCGCTAAATTATTCTTTACTTGTGGCGATACAAGACCAAAAGGAACCGGTGCACCATGCCCGAATAGTTTCTTAATATCCTCATCCGGTTTTCCCACATCCAAACCGAATCCGATTGCCTCGTTATTACCCGTCTGTTCTATCTTCAATTGCCACACACGCTCTGGAGTGGAGATGAAGAGGTCATACCTGCCTCTGGGATTCCTACCACTGAGTACTCGCCATTCATTCCTATCTTCGTCTTTGCTCTTATCCCATCTCCTCTTCAATATCTCCGCTATCTCCGCAGACGATTTTATCATGTTAGTTAAGTTAATAGGTACATATACTTAGCTAAAAACCTTCACGATAAAATACACGAGACCAAGGATCACAATCAATATTACCAATGCTATGATGAGATAGGGCAATAATTTAATGATCAGCCACACCATGCCCAGAATAATGAGTAGGCTCAGCAAGAGCAACACCAATGCCGGTATCCCATTTAGAAACCATGAGAATCGCATTCTTTCACCACGCATGTCATCTCCTCTGCTACTTTTACTAACCGGAGCCGGGTATTTGTGGCAGTCCTCACGCGTATGAGGTCCTCACCGCCTATCCGCAGAGATAATTTATTCCCGTTAAGGGAGAGTACAACACGGGAGCACCTTTTATCCTTTTCCAGTGCGTTCTCCTCTATTTTATTTCCGTAATCTTTCATCGTTCTATTCATAATCTCTGAAACACCTTCTTTTTGTCCCTCACCCTAAAATATGGCTAATGCTAATAATTCCGTGATTTTTGGTTTGTACTCGATATTCATTCTACCTATCAGTACCTTTTAATTTACACTATTTTTAAATATATAACTAACGGTGGAATCAGAATGGTAGTGGAGACGAAGGAGCTGCAGTTTGATACACGTGGCGAGGTGGAGATAATAGACATAACAGGTGAAGTAAATAGCAAGTTAAGGGAATCGGGGATAGAGAACGGCATTGTCACCATCTTTGTGCCCGGCTCTACCGGTGCAGTAACGACCATCGAATACGAACCAGGATTGCTGCATGACCTGCCAAATGCACTGGAGCGACTATTCCCGCGTGATATAAATTACGAGCATGAGTATAGATGGCACGATGGCAATGGTCATTCACATGTAAGAGCCTCTTTTATTGGTCCATCCCTTACTGTCCCTTTCCGGAATAAAAAGCTGATGCTGGGGACATGGCAGCAGGTGGTATTCATCGAACTGGACAATAAACGGAGGTCAAGACGGCTTATACTACAGATAATCGGATAAATAGGATGGACGTTATTGCCTTTTAGTGATCACAGCACTATAAACTATGAACTATGCCGACTTCACTTTTCCCTTCACCTTTGCCTTAATCCTCGACTTACCCGGAGGTAAGAGACTTAATACCTCATCATGAGTTACCATCTCCGCTTCCCCCTTACCTTGCGCATTGAAGAACTCCACAATCATATTTGCGAGCGAATTCTTATCCAGCTCATTATCAGGCGCCAGCTCCACGAATAACTCCAGTCTGTCCTTCTCCAATTCCGGAACCGCAACCAGCCGGTTATTGTTATTCTCAATGCCTATACAGAGCCCTAAAGGTGCCTTTAGATACCGCCTCTTGCCTCGTACTATAAAGCTGCCTTTGGCTATATACTCGCCTGACGGCGGTCTCTTGCTCACCTGCTCACCTTTAACAAAATAACACTCACCCTCATAGAATCCATATTTCCACAAGCTGGAGTATGAAACTGCGAATTGCGCTATCGCCCTCAAACTCCTATCTGACAGTTCCTCGTTGCACTTCGCTATCACCACCGGTGCACCACTCGCCTGTGTATGGCAGAAGAGGTCATCCTTGTTCATATACTTCTTCACCAGCAACTCATTCGTGGTTGCATCCTTACCCGCTATCACAAGAACGCCTTCTGAGGTCACAAACCACCTGAACCGTTCGTACCACTCCTTTTTATCCCTCCGTACAGCCCGCTTCTCCGGTATCGCTCCTTTTGCAACTGCCACTTCTCGTGCCCAGACTTGTGCTTGCTCCTGTTCTTGCTTCAGCTTCGTCATCGTCTCCTCTATTGCTCGTTCCACACCCTCTCGCTTTCTCTTGAATGCCTTCGCACGCTCATACCAGATGCTTGCGTTCTTGAATAAGGATATAGAAGTATCAATCTCCAGTGTACATCCGGGCAGAGATACCTCCACTATCTTCTTTTTTCTATCCATTTTACGCAGGATTTCCTCTATCTCGTTGTATCTTGCATAGATAAGCTCGCCTATTCTCCTGCATTCCGCCTCCTTCGCCTGGAAATCACGCAGTGCCTCCTTCTGTTCTTTCAATATGCGTTCATATCGTGCGATCCTGTTCTCACGCTCGTTCTGTGCTGCTGCTTCTACGCTCTCCACTATCCTCTCCGTGAAGAACTCATCCACAGCGTCATTAAATGTGGGGAAGAATATCTTCTCAGCATCGCTATCGCGATACCTGCACAACTCAAAGGGCAAGACATCCACCCTCTCACCGTTCTCTATCACGATATGTGGTCTCAACCCTTCTCCTGTCATCACGGGCTTCAATACTTCCTGTATCGTATCCCAAACAGCCTTCACCCCGGCATCCCCAAGCTCACTGGCTCTCATGTGTCTCTCAATGCATGCCCGCTTACAGACCTCTTCCGCATACACACCACCCAGACCCAAATCCAATGCAAGCGTTCGTACCACATCTTTATCTGAGGCTTTACATATTAGCTTAAATTCTTCCGCAGTCATTCGCATTGGATTTACTCTTGAGGGCGGTCTCTCGTAACGTGTATGCGCTTTTATCTCACGCGCTGAGAAGCTCCTCCGTCTGAAAGGATGCAATATCTCACCCCGAGCGTCTATCAGGAGGATGTTTCCCCTTGGCAGTAATTCTGACACCAGACTGAGCTCACCTTCTCTGCTCTTTACCTTCAACTCCACTATCCGATCGAACTCGAACTGTTGTATTCCGATAATCCTGCCGCCACCGAGGTGCTTCCTGAGGAGCATCGAGAAGTTAGAAGGCACTCGCGGCGCCTCTCGCCTGTATCTCGTTATGTGTAGTCGTCTACCCGCCTCAATTACTAAGTCAATAGTACCTTTGCTCTTCTGATGGAGCTTCAATCTTATCTCTTCGCGCCCTATCTGGTAGACCTTCTCCACTCTGGCTCCTATCAGCTCCTGTAACTCCCTGACAATCACTGCTATGTCCACACTGCTCAGCGATTCTTTCATTCAGCCATACATGTATTGAGATGTATCGGCACCCACACCATCGCCACGATAATGAGAAGTAGACTTCGCTATCTGCTGCTTTATACGCTCCTCAACGGCTTCTGCACTCTCACGCAGCATCTTCTCTATTGCTCCCGTCTCCAATTCCAGCCCAGACATACGCTTGAACGCCCTTAAAGCACCAGCACAGGCTCTCAGATCCTCAGGATATTTCCCTACCCCGAGTATGGAATAGCTCTCAATTCCTAATTTCGATGCGAACCCGGGAAGCAGTCCTGTCTTACGAATGATCGTGTATCTGCCAATATTCTTCCTCGTCATCTTCACGGAAGCAGGAGGTAGTTCCTTATGCGAGCCCTCAAAGTAGCCTACATACGCCTCTATACCGGGTTTGGTATTCCTGAAAGGCTGCTGAAAGGGCATTACCACACCCACTGTGTATAATTCACGGACATAGAGCTCTTTTGCCACCCGTGCCAGCCCCTCTGCCTGTTTATAAGCCGACTTTGGTAGATACTCCGTCTCTGGATATTTACCAATATAACAGAACAATCGCTTCTCTTCACTGTACCAGAGCTCGTCATGTGGTATCACAAACTCTTCGTCTTGCGCCTCCACCATTGGCGGGAAATTATAGGAATAGAAGCTCATTATCTTCTCTGAATCGCTTAAAAGCTCCTTCAGGTGGTAGGGTATGATATTACCAAGCGGTGGGAAACCAGCTACCATAATATTGAAGTGCTTACTTATCTTATCCTTGAACTTCTCCTCGTCCACATTCCAGTAGATCGAGATTTCTTCTATCCTAAACTCTTCCATCGCCCTTAACCCTTAATTACACTATCTTTTTAGATTTATTAAAACTTAAAACTTGAGCCGAGCTGCGAGCAGGGATGTCAGGTCCTCTATCTCTATCCTCCTTCCCTTTTTCACACTGTTCTCCAACGCACAGTCGAGATGTATCCAGCATTTAGGACATGTAACAATAAGCTTTGATGCACCTGTCGCTTCGGCTTCGGCTAACCTTGACATCTGCATCACCCTTGCTATCGGGCTGCAGCTCAACAAGCCACTCACACCACAGCAAAGTGTGTGTTCCCTATTATGTGCCATCTCTACCTGTTTAACACCCGGTATACGTGCTAAAATCGCCCTCGGCGCATCATATATCCCAAGATGGCTCAACCGGCAAGGGTCGTGATATGTAGTGATGAGCTCTTCAGCCGATGTATTCAAATCAAAATCCAAGTGCTTATCCTTTAAAAATTCGGAGATATGCATGACCTCAAACCCCAACTCACCATAAAATCGCCGATAATCGATATCAAAAGTTCTAAGGCATTCAGCGCATGAGAAAACCACAATTTTTGCACCACTCGATTTTATCAGCTCTATATTTGCCCTCATCAGTGCCTGGAATCTCTTTTCGTCTCCCAGCCAGAGCAGGTCGTGCCCGCAACATCTCTCCTCGCTGTTCACTGCGGGTACAATCCCTATCGAATTGAGTATCCTCACAGCACTGCGTGCGATATCAAGCAGCCTCAAATTGGTGCGATCGTGGTATACGTGGTCGAGAAAAGAGATACAGCCAGAGAAGTAGTAAACATCACCCCTGTCTCCAACCTTCAGTCCTTCCACGCCGTCAAGCCATCTCAGTCTCTCTGTAGTACTTATCTCATCCACTGCCAGCCGCCCCTGCTCGCTGTAATGTGGCACATTGCCACTGCCCCTGCTCACCGCTAAGGTTCTCACACCCTGGATGAACCGCAGGAAATCCACTCCATACGGGCATATAGTGTTGCAGATACCACAGGAGATACAGGACCATATTTCTTCACTCAATGCGATTTTGTCAGCATTTTCCTGCATCGCCATACCAGCGAGTTTTCGTGGTGAGAATCCCGGATCTATCGCAGCAACAGGGCAGGAAGCAGTACATTCGCCACATTCTGCACATTTGTTCACGCCCGTAACGTATGTCAACCTCGCTATGAATGCATCCGCATCAGATATCTCTGCTTTCGAGCCTTGAGAAGTCAGGAGACAGCCTCTACACCTCATGCATCTACCTGATTCTGCCACTACCGCTTCCTGTGATAAACCACGTTTCACCTCCTTGAAGCTGGTCTTACGCTCTTCTATATCAATTTCAGGCATTTCGCATCTGATGGCTCTGGATATCAAGCCCAGCTTCTCCTCATTCTTCAACTCCTCTATTATATATGCCTCTTCATTCACCAGCTCTGTGATTGCTCCTAATTCCGGTTCAGACTCAGACCCAGTTCTCATCTCAACGCCATTCAGAAAACGGTCTATTGAGTCCGCGGCGACATTACCATCTGCAATAGCATCCACTGCGAACGCAGCACCATGAACACAATCGCCACCCGCAAATATGCCTTCCACCGTGGTGGAACAGAACTCATCTACCTTTATTAGCCCACGTATTGTCTCCACGCCACTACCTTCGAGGAACTGAAGATTCGATGCTTGTCCTACTGCTGGTATCACCATATCCACATCAATCGAGAACCGGGACCCTTTTATGGGCACTGGCTGTCTCCTACCAGACTCATCAGGAGCTCCTAACTTCATCCTGATAAGCTCCAGTCTCTCCACTCTTGACGACCCAAGAATCCTTGTAGGATTAGCCAGGAATAAGAATTTCACACCCTCTTCCTCTGCCTCTCTTACCTCTTCCACACTCGCAGGCATCTCTTCCCGTGACCTTCGATAAATAACTGTTACTGTTACATCCGAACCCAGACGAATCAGGCATCTTGCAACGTCCATAGCTACATTACCACCGCCTATCACTGCTATTTTCTGCCCTATCCCTACTTCCTCTATCCCTCTCCCCCTCATATTGTTACTACCATGAGCATGCTTGAGATTGAAGTCACGAAGGAACTCAATACCGCCCACAACACCTTCCAGATCCTCACCTTCTATTCCCAGTCTCCTGCTCTCTTGCATACCAACAGCGATAAAGATAGCATCATACTCCTGACGCAGCCTCTCAAACTCCTTCTTATCTATCTCCTTACCGACTTCCATCTCCACCCCAGAACGCTTAATACGGTCTACCTCCTCTTTCAATACCTTCTTTGGCAACCGGTATGGGGGGATGCCAGCAAGGAGCATGCCACCTTCTGAGGGCAATCGCTCGTACACCTTCACTGCGTAACCCTTACTCGCCAGCCGGAAAGCAGCTGTCAGACCCGCGGGTCCAGCACCAATGATCGCTACTCTTTTGGTTTTGCTCTCGGTCTTTGTATTTGTAGTTGTATTTGTATTTGCTCCTGCTTCCTCACCCGCCTGCATGCCACCATTACTACTATTATAATCACCCACAAATCGCTTGACTGCCGCGATGGCAATGGGAGCATCGAAGAAGCTCCGGCGGCACCTCATTTCGCATGGATGATGGCAGATTCGTCCGATAGATGCAGGTAAAGGTATGGTCTCCATTATAAGCTGGTAGGCTTCCCTGTACCTGCCTTCCTCGACCAGTCTCAGATACCCATGAACATCACAGCCAGCAGGGCATGCTGATATACACCTCGGCACCTCTCGCGCTATACCAAATCCTTCGCCTGAAAGTAAATATTCCTTATACGGGGCTTTTCGTTCAGTGTTCATATCTATCTGCAAGCCTTTTGCTCACAATTACACCTAACGGTTCGGAGATATATGAAGTTTACGGAGCGAAAGCGAAACAAAGAGTCGCCCGAAGTTTCACTTTTAATATCCCCCTTAAGTATCTTGACTTTGTCATTTTAGAATAAAACTATTTAATTTTTTATCTTTTTCTTAACCTATTATTTCAAATTAGCCGCAAGCAATCTGAGATTACCGGACAACCCTAGCTAGCAATTTCCACGGGCTTAAAAGGAGAATAGATAACAATCATCAAAATCTGGGCGTGTCCCTCTTCCATCGACTTGAAAGAGAAGATGTAAATATAAACAGAGTATGCTATACAAATTTTATAATGCCCCTTGAATAATATAGAATGCAGATGTATGGCTGGCGAACGGGTCAAAAAAAACAAGAGAGTTTGCACTAGCTAAATAGACCCGTTGCACCCTGCATATTCTGATATTCACCTGCTATGGGAGTGGTTTAAACTTGAATAACTCCTCTAATTCCCAGATGTGGTCTGTGAGGTTAGCAGCCATTGCAGGTATTCTATCAAACTTTAAAAAAGTTTAATCAAAATGCTACGCAATCCAACGCCGTTCACCATCCGCAATTTCGATTTTTAGTGTATCGTGTGGTTTAACGAGGTTGATCCACGCAAAGAACAGGCACAAATGCATTATCAGTGCTCTTATCTCGCCTATTTTCTGTATCAGAGAGTAATTCATTCACTAAAAGTCTTAGTCTTCTTGCATGTCTTGCATCTGAGTTGTGCAGTATTCTGTTTGCCATACTGTTTGCCATAGCGTTCCTTTAGCACGATGTTTTCCCTTCCTTCCTTTCTTTCTTTCCGTAATCTGAGCTTGCCTCGTTTGGACAAAAGAATTCGTCTAAGTTCACTTCTCTCATTTCGTCAATCCCTTTGTGTTTCCTATTGAAATATAGGATATAAATGCTTTCCTATAAAATGGGGACTCGACCAATTTTTATGTAAAAGCAAAAAAATGCAAAATGCAAAAATGGCAAACATTACATATTACAAAGTAAGTGAGATGTAAAACATGAATGAATTATTAGTTGTTTTACAAAATGTCGATCAAATTTTTAATGTAATATTTGTTGCGACTCTTGCTGGACTCTCTATTATGGCAGCAGCATTGCTTTGTCCTGTATGTGAAAGGATACGGGAACCTATCTCAAAACTCGAAGAATGGAAGCGATCTTCTCTCACGGATGAAATAAGAACAGCGATTCAGGAAAAATTGGATGGACAGGAAAAAAATTACGTTCTGCAAGGGAATGTGGAAAAAGTTTTGTGAATGCCTTTAATCTTTTTATTATAGCATTGTTTCTCATATTTGTTTTGGACACATATGGTGAGCTTTACAATGATATTTTAATTTTTGAAGTTGTCGATATTATTCTTTCAGGCACTCCATTAAGTATTGGTCTACTTTATTTAATGAAAGGCGCAAAGGGTCTAAAAGATATACTTATCTCAACAGAATTATAAAGGGTACATAGAGGAACATTATAGAAGAAATTGACCTTTTATACGAGGTTTACAGTTAAAAACTGTTATCTATGATAAGAAAAAGTAAATTGCACAATTGTATAAATTTCTATTCATCCCTCATTCCCGAAGAAGACGTTCCAATTATACCCCTTTGCAACGCAATTAAGCTAAGCCTCTAAGCCTCCAAACCTCCAAACTGCTATACTGCTATACTTCTAACCTGCTATCGAAGCATCTTTTCGAGTTCCGTTTTGATGAACGCATCCATTTCCTTACAATACCCATGCGTAGCAGTCCCAACGGTATGCAGTTCCTTCGGCTTGTCCGCCTTTGCGTATGTCCGCAGTGCGTTCTCATAATGAATGACCGTATCGTTCAGTGAATGAATCATTACGAACTTCCTCGGTGGAATCTTATCAAGATACGTCTCAGGGTCAATAGATCGGTAGAATCGAATTTCCTCCGGGTCGTTCAGTCGCCCGGAAGCAATTGCAGCATCTATTCCATATCCACACGTGCTGATTGCAATCACACCTCGTGCTTCTGGGTCAAGTGCGCATGCAATGATGGCAAACCGTGCACCGTTACTCTCGCCCGCATATACAATGCGCTCTGCATCTATCCCGGGCTGAGCACGTAAGACCGCGGCAGCAGCAAGAGCATCGTGCACCATCTTGTGCTCTCTCGGCTCTTCGCCATTCAAAAACATCTGTAAATCGCCCTGTATATCCACAACACCTAAATTCCGCTGGTCTATTGCGATACTTGCATACCCGAGACCACACAAATATTTCGCAAGCCTCTGCTCGCCTTCTTTTGTCACTGTTGCTCCAGGAAGCAGCACGACCCCCGGGACGAGTTTTCTATCTGACGTTACGGGCATTCGCATAAGTCCTGATATTTCCGTGCCTCTGCTTGTAAACGTGACCTTATAAAGCGTGTAATTGTCAGCAGCTTCGAGCGTCGTCAATTGATATACCGGTGTACATTTCGGGTATTTCAACAGCCCTTCGCTGGTAACCGCCCAATCCTGCGCCTGCCTGGTAACACAGCCCGAAAGAAGTATCACTGTGATTGTAACTGATGCAATAGCGAATACCGCCGCAAACAATCGTTTCATTTTCCCATTCTATAAAAAGTAACTTCCTTCTATTTAATTTGATATTTAAGTCAAGGGCTCAGCGAGCAGGTTATGCGGAAGATAAACGACACGCTATGCTATATGATATATTTAAACGAATGAAAATGTTATTATGGGAAGATAAATTATATCTTCTTTTATCATTATCTTTTCTGTTGTGTTTGATATCACAATTCCATATCTGGATCTGTATGTTTTAATAGCTTTTCCAATCTGACTTTTACCCTTCTTTCCAAGACCGACTTCAATGGGTATTATATTTTCTCCTGTTGCATCTTGAAGTAAGAAATCAACCCCCTCCTTTTCTGCGTCATAAAATATTCCCGGGGGCATATTTACCGTCTCCTTCATCCTGAAAAAGTACGAGGCAACGAGGTTTTCTGCTAACACCCCCAGCATCTCACGGTCCTTTGTGTCATATGTGCCGAGTTTGAACCTTATAGCAGCATTTATTGAAGGAGATAAAAAATAGTATTTCCAAGGTTTTCTTATGATCTTCCCGGCACCACCATAAGGCTTTATGCTAAAAATTAAATGTGTCTTCTCCAGAACATCCAATATACTCCTTATCAAAGTCGGTGATGTTTTCAATTTATCTGCAAGCTTTGAATCAGAGGTTCCACCTGGTTTTTGCAGTGCTAAAAAGGTAAGAACTCTTGAAATAGTCTCTCTTGTTTTTGTACTGAAAGATTGTGCGGAAAAGACATCTTTTTCTATCACCCTGTCAATCATGCTGAATATTCTTTCATACACGTCTATCGGGTCTATACCCAATCCAAAGGGAAATCCTCTGCAAGACAGAAAATCCTCCCACTCTTTTTTAATTGGCTTAGATATTCTCAACATTTTTTTCCTCAGTTCATTCTCGTTTCTGGATGCATGTTGTATAGATGCTTCGTCCCCTCTGAAAATCAATTCTCTCAAACTTTCAGCCATGCCTCCCGGTGGAAAAAGATCATATTTTAAGATGAGATATTCTGAGAAATTCATCGGAAAAACTGTTTCTTTCTTTGTTCTTCGTGCAGCATCCACACTCATCTCTAAACTCAATGCAGAAGAACCGGTAAATACTAAGAAGACCTTTTTGCTCTGATCATATAATATCTTACCTGTTTGTGACCATTCTTTATCATAATGTGCCTCGTCTATCAGGATAAACAATTCTTTATCCAGATTTACAGGAGAGGTTTGATGTACTTCATCAATAAAAACATCAATTACCTCAGTTATCCTGGCTCCCAGATATACCTTCAGTTCATCAGTAGAGAGATAAAGAATCCTATCCTGCTCTATCTTTTTATCGTCCCTTAAATATTCGTATATCTGAAAAAGGATGGTTGTCTTCCCCACACCCCTTAGACCGGGCATAACCACAAATCTATTCTCGATATTTCCAAGCAAAAAATCGTCAATGTACTTTTTAATTCTAAAATAAGCTCTTCTGTATTTGGTAGGGCTGCCATCTATCCTGGTATAATTTTGTGCTAATCTCGGTGCTTCTCTTAACTTTGCAATGACATATCTAAGCAGGATCTCTCTATCAATATCTCCCACTCTTTCCACCATTTTCTCAACCCTTCTATCACATTTTTTATACTTATTTGTGTATAAGTCTTTATAAAGATTTATACATTTAAATGTATAACATCTTTAATCTTTAACCTTTAATCTTTAATCTTTAATCTTTCACCTCTTCTCCTTTTTCGAGGCTGTCCAACAAACACCAAACAACTCACTACATACCTATAAAGAGTTTTTAAACATCCCGCAGTTATAACTATCAACTATTCTTAGCGTATAAAAGCGAGGTGATAGTGAGAAATGGCGATAAGGACTGATAAAATGTGGCAGTCGTAGCTATTGACCCTGTATCCACGTCGAATACGGGAAGCTTTAAGTGTCGTGCTAATAATTATTTGTTTATATTTAAATTTAAAGAAGGAATATATAATAAAGACAAAGTGGTGCGTCGATGGTCTAGGGGTATGACTTGGGCCTTCCAAGCCCACAGCCCGGGTTCAAATCCCGGTCGACGCATACTCAAACCCAAGTGCATCTTCAATCCTTCCCAATTCCACACCTGTCGTCTCATAGCCCGCGGCATATCCTTTCGTGTTCGCGAGTAATGCAGCGCCTATCAGCGGTACACCAAAATTTACACTCCCTATCTCCACCGGTAACTTGAATATCTCCTCCAGATAGCTCAGTTCAGCCCTTGTGGCATCTTTATGTGCGAGAACACCTCTGTTCGTCGCCACAGCTGCCATTCCCACAGTGCGCAATCCACCTATCTCTCCTCTGTATACATCCACAGCCAGCGTCTCTCTTATCACCTCTATCGCCTCATCTGAGAGTCCTGGATGTACGAGTGCAGCGGTATCATTTGTGAGTATGATATTACCTGCTGCGGTCATCTTCTCCTCTATTGGCAGTCGTCTTATTTTACACTCCACCCCCTCTGCTTTTGCTACACTTCTTATATGCTCTATCTCGTGCTCCAGCGTGTACTGAGAAACAACAAGACCATTTGAGTTCCCGGCTGCCAAACACCCGATTAATGGCATCTCCGCGATATAAGTCCTTACGACCTTCACCTTAAGCACCTGCTCCAGCTCTTCTGCCAGCCGCTCGGACACATGCGTGGGCAAAAGGAGTAAAGATTCGGTACAAAGCGCGAAGAGACCTATGTAAGGACTGCCATCTATATCAAATGTGAATCTCCTCTGCCTCTGCAATCCCTTCTTAATATTCATTATTCAACAAGTTCTGCTCTAACTGTATCCTCCTCTTCCCTCGTCACTCGCACCCGAACCCGGGATGGTGGCTTCTGCGAGCCTCGCTCCCATATCTTCTCGTTCAGTGTATTGCCAAGGATCAGATACTCAGCCTTCGTATGTCGCATCAAAAATTCTCTAATCAGAGCTATCGCACGTTTACTCCTCTTCCACCGTGGCGCCTTCTTCACCGCCCTCAACGGTATCGTATAAATACGCTCATCTTCTCCTTGCTCTTCCATCTTCAATCACCAGTTTTCATTTATATTTATACTTATACTTTCAGAGTCACCCGTCTCCAATTTCTCCTCTTTGGATGCGTAGTCACTCTCCTGTTTGTCTTCACCATTATCCAGGCAGGTACCCGCCTGTTCTGCCTGTTCGCTTTACAAAGTCTTAGCTTCCTGCCTCTCGTATTCTTCCCTATTGCCATTTGTCTATCTATGTCTATGTAATATTCTTTATAAAGATTATTTTTCTATTTAAATAAAAGCCTATATCAAAACGAAGATGTAAGATGAGCGATGTATTACTATCGGTATTTAACAGGCTTGGAGATTATGCTTCTAAATACAGGGTGATTTCAGAAGGTGAGCTCAAGTTGAGGATAAGAGAATCGCTGGAACTGGAATCACTCAGCATGAGAGAAAGGGAGGCGCTGGAGGAGAACCTGGGGGGAGACCTAGAAGAACTGATATTCAATAGTATAACAACACGTGAGGACAAGATCTCTGTCTTCTCGCCCGATATGCAGACGAAGATAAACTATCAGGGTGAGATCTTTTACTGCCTTCCCACGCACAGGTATATGGGTACAGAGCTGGAAGATGCCTTTTTGCGCTGGTCTGCGATAAAAAATCCGCCAGATACAGTGGCGGAGGTCGTAGTAGATTTCATGCATAGGGCGGGATACCAGATACAGACACATGAAGTAAGGAATTTGCATATATGCAGGCAATATGAGCATAAATATGAGTACATCGATCTGCTCGCAGTTAAAAGCAGTGATAAACACCTGCGTATCTTGATATTATCTTCTATTAAGTTCGTCCCATATCTTATGGGTGGCAATTCGGCTGTGGATGGTGATGCTGATGCTGATGTGATAGTGATACCAACAGAGAAGACTCCTGCCCCTTTTATATCATTCTTCCGGGAGCACGATGTGGGTGAGATGATGATCTGGGTAGCGGATGTCGAACGGCACACATTAGACCCATTTATAGGAATTCCACAGGATAAAGAGATAGAATCCAATTTCACAAACCCTGATAAGGCAAGAAGAGCAGTAAGCGTGTGGATGAAGAAGATGCGGATATTGGACTTCTAAACGTGATAAGAGCCATGTCATCGATTTTGATAAAGGGCGTGCAGGTGATGGGTAATGGTAATGGTAAGGAGAAGGATATCTACATAGAGGGCAATTTGATAGAAGAGATCGCGGATCCAGGAAAAAGAAAGAGAAGCAAAGCAGAATTCGTGCTCCAGGGTCACGGTAAAGTAGCAATACCTGGACTCTTTAATGCCCATACACATGCAGCAATGACACTCTTGCGTGGATATGCAGATGACATGCCACTTCATGACTGGCTATCTGATAAGATATGGCCTGTGGAGACGCGGCTGACCGAAGAAGACGTTTATTGGGGTACAAAACTTGCATGCCTGGAGATGATAAAATCAGGGACTGTCTTCTTTAATGATATGTACTGGCATTTCAGGGGCAGTGCGAGAGCAGTAACCGAATCAGGTCTTAGAGCTGCGCTATCTGCGGTCTTTATTGATGGTCTTGATGAAGAGCGTGCGAAAGAGCAGATACGTATAAATGAGCGTTTATACCACGAGAGTAAAGGTCTACCCGATAGAATTATCTTTGTATTGGGTCCGCATGCAGTCTATACGGTCTCTGAGAAGAGTTTATGCTGGGTACGCGATTTTGCAGAGCGACATGACCTCCTGGTTCATATCCATCTATCAGAGACCGAAGAAGAGGTAAAGAGCTGTGTAGACCGATATGGAATGCGTCCAGTTGAATTCCTTGACAGTATCGGGTTCTTAAGTCCAAGGACAATAGCAGCCCACTGTGTTCATCTAAGCAGTAGAGAACTGGCTTTGTTAAAACAACATGGAGTTAAGATAGTACACAATCCTGCATCGAATATGAAGTTGGCAGCAGGGCGAATGCCATACGAGCAAATGAAACAAGCAGGATTGTACAGGAATATCGCACTTGGAACCGATGGCTGTGCATCGAATAACAATCTTGATATGTTTGAGGAGATGAAGATAGCTTCATTATTTCATAAGGTATTTACCAATCCAACAGTGATGCCAGCGGAAGAGGCGTTTGAACTCGCAACTGTGAATCCAGCCAGGATGTTTAGACTGAACTCAGGAGCGATTGAAGCGGGAAAACTCGCCGATATCGTACTGCTGGACTTGAAGAAAGTAGAACTTGTGCCAAACCATAATTTAATCTCGAATATAGTATATGCAGCGAGTGGCTGTTGTGTTGATACTGTGATATGTGATGGTAGGATTCTAATGTCAGACAGGGAAGTAGAGGGCGAGGAAGAGCTAAAAGAGAAGGCGAGAGAGGTTGCTTATAGGCTCGTGGAGGATTCTTAATATTACCCTTTTTGGAATTATGGGAAGAATGGGCGATACAATTATAGTCAATCCGTCAATGAATTACAAAAATAGGTGCCGAAGATTTTTTGGATATGGTTAAAAATGGCCATCCATGATCTTAATCTAAAAGAGGTCGTTGCGAGCTATATGGAAAAGGTCCCTGAGGTGAGGGAGTATTGCGATCGCTGTTTGAGAACCGAACGCTGGGATGGAAGCGTGGTTCTGATGATCGTTGATGCATCCTTTACATCCCTCGGCTTGAATTACTTCCAGGCAATTGTGCCAAAAGTGGCAGAATTTAAGAGGCGATTCATTGATACCGGGCTGATAAAAACCGTTGAGGATTTAGCAACTGCAGATATCGAGAATTTGAGGTCTGTCTGGCGAAATAAGAGATCATGGGCAGTGGCGAAGGCGGTTGCAGCGTATCTCGCTACGATTAAAAATGAGATCAAATCAGATGACCGTACGGCATTCATTTACTGGGCAAAGAGCTCTAAACTTGAGAATTGGGAAGAAGACCCGATTGGTAAGATCAAAGGTGTGGGAATAAATACCTTCCAATATCTGAGAATGATGGCGGGGGTTGATACCGTGATGCCGGACAAGATAGTTAAAAGGGTTATAGGGGAGATATTTAAGAAAGCTGGTTTGACTATGCCACGTAGTGATCTTGAATTCATAAAAGAGGTTGAACATGTTGCCCTGGAAACCGGTTATAAAGCAATAGAGCTCTGCTGGATGACCTGGCTCATACAATCAGAGGCGGGATCAATCAGGATAAAGAGATATGCACATCTCTTGCCTAAGATATAGTATATAAAAAACCTTTCTTTCAAAAAGAAAGCTTCAGCAAAGAGATATTATACTTTATGTACTCTTTTATCACTCTTTCTCTGCAATCTCATCCAGTTGCCTACTAACTCGTTGAAGTAGTTTTCTATTCGTTCTCGCTCACCATTCTCCATGACTATTGTAAAATCCAAAAAAATAGCTCCGCCTCTGGCAAGAACCGCTCTATCTCAGGTAGCTATTCCCTCCATATTTCCTCAAGGTGCGAGATAGCTATATGATAGACTGTTACTTGTGCCTGATCTGCGTTTTTATGGTTTTCGACTTCGTTTGTAAGTCAGGAATCATGCACCTATATCATAATATATGGATATATTTTATTATATTAGGGATGGTGCGAAACCGAAATGCTAAAAGTAAAGCCACTGGCATTTGATAGCTTTGGTGTGCGGTCCATGGCTACATTTGTAGAGACCGGAGATGTGGCAGTTCTGATAGACCCTGGAGTCTCACTGGCGCCCAGCAGGTATCATCTTCCTCCACATCCAAAAGAGCAACAGAGGATGCATGAGTCCTGGACGCTTATAAAAGACTATGCAGCTCGGAGTGATATTATGATCGTCACGCATTACCACTACGACCACCATAACCCACACGAACCGGAGATATACCAGGACAAGATAGTCTATCTGAAACATCCATCAGATAGCATAAACAAGAGCCAGGCAGAGCGTGCATCTTTTTTCATGGATAAACTGAAAGGCATACCAGAGTCCATAAATATTGCAGATGGCAGGGAGTTCAAGCATGGCTCCACCACCATCACCTTCTCCAAGCCCGTTTACCACGGTACAAACCCCAGATTGGGATACGTGGTGGAGGTGAGCATAGCGAGTGGCGGTGATAAGATGGTCTTCACAAGCGATGTTGAAGGTCCCGCAGTTGATGCGCAGGTGGAATTCATCATTCGCGAGAATCCCGAGCTTCTCATCCTCGATGGTCCCATGACCTATATGCTTGGCTTCAGATATTCAAAGCAGAGTCTGGCACTTTCGGTAGAGAACATGTGCAAATTGATACACGGTGGCTCACTGAAGGAGCTCATTGTTGACCATCATTTCATGCGCGACCTGAAGTACCGTGAGCGAATAGCGGGGGTGTATGAATGCGCCAGTGAGTCCGATACAGAGGTGATAACCGCGGCTGAGTATATAGGGCGCGAGATCGAGATGCTGGAAGCAAGGCGGAAAGAGCTTTATCATGGTGAGGAAGGGTGAATTAGCGAGGGATAGATTTTATATAAAGGCGAAAGAAGAAGGCTTCAGGTCACGGTCAGCATACAAATTGAAGGAGATAGTAGCTAAGTTCAGGATAATGAAGCGTGGCGATACAGTTATAGACCTTGGTGCCGCACCCGGTGGCTGGTCTCAGGTGGCAAGAGAGGTGGTTGGTGTTCATGGTGTGGTGATAAGTGTGGATTTACAGCATATCGCACCGATAGAGGGTGTGGTTACCCTGAGGGGGAATATAACAGATCAGGAAGCAACTATAAAACTGCTCAGAGAAGCTCTTATGCTGCATGGGTTGCATGGTTGTAGGAACGACTCTGCAGCTGCGGCAGCAGTTGTGCTCTCAGATGCAGCGCCGAAGCTGTCAGGTAACCGTGTTTATGACCACTATCGCTCGTTCGAACTGAGCAAATCAGCTTTGGGTATTGCAACTGCCCTATTGAAGCCAGGCGGGAACTTCGTTGCTAAAATATTTCAGGGAGAATACTATAGTATATTCTACAGGTCTGTGAAGGATATGTTTCGGGATACAAGAGCATATACACCAAAAGCATCACATAAAAGAAGTGCAGAAGTGTTCGTGATAGGAAAAAGCTTTAAATTTAAAGCTTTAAAATGAAGTGATTTCCACTGTCTCGATCACCATCCCCGTACTTGCAGCTTCGTCGATTCCGTGAGCGTACTCACTTCTATACCCTTCATCGGCATGCCCAGACTTTTTGAGATCTCCGCCAGCCTCTTAGGGTCATCATAACAGTTAACTGCCTCTACAATCGCTGAAGCCATTCGGCGCGGGTTCTCTGACTTGAATATCCCGGAACCGACAAATACGCCATCTGCACCGAGCTGCATCATCAGTGCGGCATCTGCAGGCGTTGCCACTCCCCCTGCTGCAAAGTTGACTACGGGTAATCGCTGCAACTCCGCTGTCTCTCGCACAAGTTCAGGTGATACCTTCAACTCTTTCGCTACATCCTTCAATTCCTCTGCGTTCTTGCCCCGCAACGACCTTATCTCGCCCATAATCAATTTCATGTGCCGAACCGCTTCTTTTACATCACCTGTGCCCGCTTCTCCTTTTGTCCTTATCATTGCTGCACCTTCCTCGATGCGTCGTAGTGCCTCACCCAAATCGCGGGCACCGCAGACAAACGGCACGGTAAACTTCTTCTTATCTATATGGTGCGTGTCTACCGGTGTTAGTACCTCCGATTCATCCACCATGTCCACACCTAACGCTTCTAATATCTGCGCCTCCACAAAGTGCCCTATTCGACATTTCGCCATCACAGGTATTGTAACTGCATCCATGATCTCTGTGATAACTGCGGGGTCTGCCATTCTCGCTACACCTCCTGCCTTCCTTATGTCTGCAGGCACAGCATGCAGCGCCATAACCGCAATGGCACCTGCATCTTCTGCTATCTCCGCCTGCTCAACATTCGTAACATCCATAATGACTCCTCCTTTCTGCAAAGATGCGAATCCTCGCTTCAAGAGCTCTGTTCCATGCCTGAGATCACCTATCACATTTTTTTCCATCTTCTTCACCCTCCTATCTTTTATTAGGATTTATGATATATTAACGTTAATGTGGGATAAGTGAAGTGCAATCTGCTATGTGGCATAATCGGGTAACTCCATGAGCCCCTGTTGTATTCTCGCAGTATAAACCGGTAACCAGTCAAAAGTTGTGCGCCTGGCAACAATCAAAAATTTCGGCAATACAACAGGAAACTTTATAAAGGAGGTTTATCTTTATTCTTGTACTTGACAACTTCAGTTCAGTGACACAAAATGGTGTTGAGTATAGGGGAGGGGGAGAGGATAATAAGGTTCTTGTTCAGTCCTTCGAGAACTTTTGGCAACTCAAAGGAAGACACGATTGGCGACGTCCTTACGTATTTCGTCGTCATTCTGGTGATATTTGCTGCGTTTATTGCAACGATGACGGGACCATGGTTCCCGGTATTTGGAGGATTTTAATTATGGAGTCTGGGAAAAAACAACTGGCAATTGTAACAATTGCGGTGGTGTTTGCGTTCTTAGTGGCTATTACGTTAGTAGCAACGATTGGTGGAGGTTTAAAACCATACAAGCGGTCTAAAATAGCAATTACCGATATTGACATCTCTGCGGAAGCACTTGACATTGCCGATGTATCGTTGAACGTGACCACGTATCTGGATAACAGTGGGGATGCAAAATCCGGCGAAGTGGATGTTCTGGTAAAGGCATATGATGCTGATACGAATTTACTCGTCGGTTCTACCGAGACGGAAGTGGGAGAAATAGGGAAGAGAGCCACAAAAACTGCGATTACGTACTTGAAGCTTCCGAAGGAAGACGGATACAGGCTACAAATAGTTGTTTTTGAAGACGGTAAAGGCATACTGCGGGGCGAAAGGGCTATTTATGGGTTATCATGCCTGGAACCCCCGTCCGTTGCGAAGATTTCCGTACGGGAACTTGATTTCTTTGTGGAAGCAGTAGAAGTAGAGAGCAGAGGGGGGAAAGAGAAGGAGTACGCAATCATTAATACCACTCTATACATTGACAATCTCGGTAGAGACGTCGGCGGTCTGAGAGCGTTGATAAAGGCGCGGGACAACGAAACGAGGTTAATCGCAGACAAGACCTGGAAAGAGCTTGGATTTCTTAAAGAAGGCACTACATCGCTACATTACGCAGAACTAAGGGTGCTTAATGGCAGGGATTATATATTTGAGATCCAAATATGGCAATCAGGGAGGATAATAAAAGAAAGCAGTGGGATGGTCATATTAAGCCCTTTTGTGAACAGAACGGTAGTATTGGGAGCGAAGGAGAAGAGGGTAGAAATTTCGCCCCAAATAAAAATTACTGATTTCAGCCCCACTGGCGCACCAGTTCCAAAATCTGTGCCTTATCCCACTCCAGCACCAAAGGCACCGGGATTTGGAACTTTATCCGCCGCTATTGCACTCTTTATTTCTTTTGTTTTTGTATTTCTATTAATGGCAAAGAAGAGGGGAGGTGGTATGTGAAAATGGGGACGGAGAAAGAACCAAAGGAGAAGAACGAGGGAGGATCCACATCAGAGGATATTTTCAGGTATTTCAGGCTCGGTGTTTTCGTAATCCTTATGATCTTACTCGCTGTGGCAGTCTTTCAATTCTATTTCTTTGCTATGGATGCTATTTCCACGCTATTCAAATATGAATACCGCTCTTTGGTTCAAGCAGGCTTCGTGGCATGCGTCATCGCTGTTGTCGTATATTTGCTGCGAGGCATAATTATAAAGGATAAATGAGAACATAAGCACGGAACTGGAATTCCTTTAAGCAATCACCTATTTTTATTTTTACGTTTCCTCTTATCCCTCTCTAACAGCACATACCCCACCAGTGCGAGCAAGCCAGAGGCGAACAGGATGAGGGTTGACAGTTCGGGAATTGGATAGCCAGGGTTAGTAGAAGGGCTTTCGATATAAGAGTCATTGCCGGCTTCGGTTTTATAGTATATCTGGAGCTCATCCGATGGGCAATCCCATGATAATC
>JAGGRR010000168.1 GCA_021159465.1 Methanophagales archaeon | reverse complement strand
GAGATACTTCCGAATAACCTCAGTCCATCTCATTTATCTATCCCATACTTCGCTCCTCTCTCTTCTCTCCTCTGGGTTCCCTTCATTCAAGAGATTGATAAGCTTCACTTGTTTCTTGAATCGTTCGATAGCTCCTATGGGGCTATTATACAGATAAGATGTAGGTGCGTCAGTGCCGATAATTTTTTTCTCCTCATCAACTCCCTTCTCCATCAATGAGCTAAGAGCCTCGCCGCAAAGATGACCCCGTGATTCCACTGTGCAGAGAACTATATGTTGAATATTCGGATTTGCAACAGCATTCGCAATTATTTTCTCGATGCCGGTGTTTTCAGTCTGTAAAGTTACTGTTAATGCAGCATCCGTTTCAATTGAAATCCTTACAATGTTCGTGATTCGTTGTGGTATTTTGAAGTCAAAGGTGTTCAGAATGGCTACAGCAGCTAACGGGGAAAAATCGTTGCTACGCAAATATCTTCCCTCCTCCGGTGGATAGCCCTCTGGTGGTTTTACTTTCGACAACTTCATCTTTTACCTCCAAGTCTCGCTTTCACATAGCCTATCTTCGGCAGGTTCTCCAGCACTTCCCCAAGCATCTCCGCCGGTAAGCCCACCAATACAGCTTCATCAAGGTATTCGCACCCAACCTCACGAGCGACTATTCTTGCGAACTCGCAGGCTATTGTGAGGTTAAGCTCACCAGATAGATGTGGTCTTACAGTGGCACAGGCGCAGACCTGCCTCGGAGGAGAAATCCAGTTCTCGGTTCTTCCGCCAACGTCGTATAGGGTGGCATGGATGAGTTCAAAAGCCCTCCGCGGTATCGCTTCGATGAGAATGACATCGGGTTCTACGGGCGTTTTTGCTAACGGAGCTAAGAGCGTGGCATATATGCTCCCGGGCTTCAGGTTGAGTGAAGCATCCACAAACCTCCAGGCGACTCTACGGCTGCTACAAGACGCTTTGCTCACGTAGAATTCCCCGCTTTCCTCATCCCCTGGAATTTCGCATAGACCTAAAGCGGAAGCACCTCGCTTACACTCGTGCACAGCCTCTCTTGCATAGAATACATTACCGAGCATCGCATATTTTACCATTGCGCAGTAGAACATCGGTTTTTCAAGCTCTTTCACACCCTCTGGAATCGGTTCCTTATGCATGATCAGTCTAACAGCCACAGGTGGATACTTCAAGTCCAGAATACTCATCAGTTTCTCCTGCGCTTCTGAGTAATCCCTGCTTTCATAATCCACATTCTCTCTTTTTTCTTCCATTTTTCTTCCTTCCCCCCTAAATCGGTAGCCTTAATCACAATCACTGATATTTCAAATATATTTGAAATACTATAAAAAGGTTTATGGTTGTCGTAGCACTAACCCCCTACCTGAATCACCTACAATCCTGCATTGTCTCCATATTGGGGGTCTAAACGCTAACCATGGGTGCGTAAATAATCAAGGAGAAACAACCCCAATTGCTTACTATCTTCATCGTTTCTTATCATTATGTCCGTCTTTAGCACTTCTACACCTTCAGCCTCAGTCCCTATCTGGCATCTATCGCTCTTATCTATCACCAGTACATCCAGGAAATCCTTATAGCAGTTGTAAACCCCGGAAGCTGATACTTCAAACCCCTTTGCATGCATGAACTTACCTGCAGGTCCACTTACAGGCTTATCCCCTACTATTGGCGATATCGCCACCACCCTCTTACGCTTCAATAAATCCTTCATGCCTGCCAGACTCAATATAGGACCTATACTTGTTATCGGGTTACTGGGTCCTATAAGTACCACCGACTCCTGCATCAGTGCATTTATAACTGCTTTTGTAGGTTTTGCTTTCTCTATACCATCAAATTGAACATCCAGCACCTCAGGTTCGCCTTTACGTGCGATCCAGAACTCTTGGAAATGGAGCTTACCCGCTCGCGTGATTATCATGGTGCTTACCGCATCTTCAGTCATCGGCAGTATCTCAGCAGTGATACCGAATTTAGTGGCGAGTTCCGCCGTAGCTTCCGTGAGGCTCATACCGCGATTCAACAGTTCAGTCCTGAGTATATGTGTTGCTCTATCTCTATCACCGATCATCATCTGCTCCTCATGACCCAGTCCCTCCAGAGTTGTATGGGTATAAAAGCTGTCATTCGCAATTCCCCACCATCTATCCTTATCAATTATCCCCGCCAGGGTATAAATCACAGAATCTACATCCGGGCATACTAAATTGCCAGACACTGTTATATCCTCTGCTGTATTCACTATCACCTTCAATTGCGCTTCTCCAAATACCTGTTTCAAACCCACCAGCAGCTTTGGCGTGCCTGTACCACCCGAGAGGACAATCATCGCATTTATTATATTTGTGTTTATTCTTTATTGCTCATTGCTCACACTTGCAAGTTCCCTTACTTTTGCTATGTTCTCGATGTCACCTCTCCTCGCATCAACAGGCGTTTCGAGAATCATTGGCAGCTTCTTTATATGCTCCTCTGATAGAATCACGCGGAAGCCATCTTCACCGATATATCCGAGCCCGATGTGCTCATGCCTGTCCAATCGTGAGTTAAGACCACCTTTTGAATCATTCAGATGGATGAGCCTGAGATGTTCAAGCCCGATAACGGCATTGAAATGCTGAATTACTGTTTTCAAACTCTTTTCTGTCCTCAGTTCGTAGCCAGCAGCGAAAGCGTGGCAGGTATCGAAACAGATGCCAATACGGTCACGATGCTCAATTCGCTCAATTATATGCTGAATGTCCTCGAACGTACTACCCATGCTGTTCTTTGTACCCGCGGTATTCTCCAGCAGTAACATCACTCCATTATCCACCTCATTGAATGCTGTGTTTATCGCGTTCACTACCCTTTCATAACCTTTCGCTTTACCATAACCGCGATGACTACCCAGATGTGTAACGAGATAGGGGATTTGTAGCGAATTACATCGTTTCAGCTCTTCTATAAGGGATGCGATAGAGCGATTATAGACTTTATCATCCGGTGCAGCGAGGTTTGGAAGGTATGGCATGTGAGCCACAGCTGGAGATATACCCGAAAGTTCAACCTTCTTAATAAACTCCCTTATTTCTGTATCCATAAGCCCTTTATACCGCCACCCGCGTGGATTTCGTGAGAATATCTGGAATGTATCACATCCCTTCTCCACAGCACGATCCACCGCTTTATCTATCGAACCTGCAATTGAGACATGAACGCCTATCCGTATAATCACATCATGCATTATTATTGTGATAGACGATGTATTTTTAATAAAGATGAATAGAAATCATGAAGGGCATGATATGTTAACAGAAGCGGAGGGTATAGAGGGTCTAAAGCTTGCGAGGGCAGCGATAGAAGCTTATTTAAGCGAAGGTGTGAAGATAGAGGCGTGGGAGGAGTTACCCGCGGTATTTCATGATAAGCGAGGTGTATTCGTCACGTTGAACAAACATGGTACGCTGCGGGGCTGTATAGGTTATCCGTATCCTGTGTTCAAACTGAAGGATGCAATTATAGATGCTGCGATTTCCGCTGCTGTAAATGACCCCAGATTCCCACCGGTAACGAAGGAGGAGTTAGGAGATATAACAATCGAGCTGACGGTATTGACAACTCCGAGGGTGTTGAAAGTGAAGCCAAAGGACCTGCCCAAACATATAGTGGTGGGTAAGCATGGGTTGATAATAAAGAGAGGCATACACCAGGGGCTATTGCTACCTCAGGTTGCTACTGAATATAACTGGACAGCGGAGGAGTTTTTATGTGAGACATGCTGGAAAGCAGGCTTACCACAGGATGCATGGCTGGAGGAAGGTACCGAAGTGAGCGTATTTGAAGGTCAGATATTTAAAGAGGAGGAGTGATGGATATAAATGGAACGGGATAACAAAAAGGTGAAGATTGATATAGACCGGTATCGTTGTGGGTACTGTGGCGCCTGTGCAACGGTCTGCCCCACGGAAGCAATAAATTTGGTGGGCATGTGGGTAGAGATAAGGGAGGAGGAGTGTGTAGCCTGTAAAGCCTGTGTTAATATCTGCCCGATAGGGGCACTGGCACTGACAGAGGCACAGGTGAACCTATAAATTTTATAACCTTATAAGAGCTTTGCGGCTTCTTTTGCGTAATATGTGATTATCAGGTCAGCACCCGCTCTCTTTATCGCTGTTAATCCCTCCATCATCACCTCGTTCTTCTTCAAGTAGCCCTTCTCCGATGCCGCCATCATCATTGTGTATTCACCACTGACATTATATGCAGCCAGCGGCACATTGTCGAATCGAGTGCGCACCCGTGAGATGATATCGAGATAGAATAGCGCTGGCTTCACCATTACGATGTCTGCACCCTCATTTATATCGAGTTCTACCTCATGGAGCGCTTCACGCGCATTGGCGCATTCCATCTGATAGCTGCTACGATCACCGAACTTATAGCCCGAATCCGCAGCCTCACGAAATGGACCATAGAGTGCAGAATTGTATTTCGCTGCATAGGACATGATCGCAGTATCAATAAAGCCTTTTTCATCGAGCGCTTTCCTTATCGCCATTACCATACCGTCCATCATCCCGGAAGGCGCAACGATGTCGGCGCCTGCCTCCGCCTGGCTTACTGCTATTCTGCCCAGTACCTCCAGTGTCGGGTCATTCTTCACCTTACCATTCTCTACCAGACCGCAATGTCCATGCGTGGTATACTCACAGAGGCATAAATCTGTTATGATGACCACATCGTCACCCACTTCTGCCCTTATTTGCCTCACTGCACGCTGGATCACTCCGTTCTTGTTATATGATTCACTCCCGACCTCGTCCTTCTTCGCCGGTATTCCGAACAGGAGAACGGATTTTATACCCAGCGAGCGAGCTACCGCAACCTCATTCACTGACTCCTCTATCGAGAACCTATACTGTCCGGGCATGGATTCTATTGGCTTCTTACCACTGGCTATATTATCATCAATGAACAGTGGTAAGATCAGCTCATCCTTACTGAGCCGTGTCTCTTTTATCAGTTTCAAGCTTCTTAAACGCCTCATTCTTAGCTCTGGGAACATGGACATAATTACCACCTTCGACATTATTCTTATAGTTTGTAGTTATAAGTTATAGATTATAGATTGCTGTGTCGCAAGCAAGAAAGATTAACCAAGGAACTATTATTTTAGCTTTATAGCAGGTATCCAGTCATAATAAACTCTTCCATTTGCATCCCCAAATGAAGAGCAGTTTATCCAGCCATTTGGTGTGAGTAAGGATATATTATGATGAATCCGTGGATAAGAGCCTGTTATTAATGCGAATTTATACTCCACATCTGCATACAACTTAAAAGGTTCATTGAAAGAAAGATTATGCCAATCTCATCCAGCCACCCACCTAAACTCTAATAGCCTGCCTCCTTCACATTCACCCAGACATCAATCGCGAGATAGTTGTACTTTCCATCACCGTCTGTATCAATGCCATAATCTGTATAGACATTCGTAAAAGAGATGGTGGTAGCGTCTGAAGTGATATTTAACCACGTGGCGGTTTGAGAATTATAAATCTACCCTTTATTTCGGGATAATAATAGTTTTGTGTCCCGCGATCGTAAGGGGGTATTGCATATTTATATTTGGATACGTTGTCTTTGGCGGTAGGATGTTACTTTCCATAGATTTTGGTGTTTCATCTTCAACTCAGCCAAAAAGTGCAAGAATAACGAGCAGTAGCACTGTGATTCCTATCACGATTTTGTTTTTCATAAAACTCCATAGTTAATTCACAGAGGAGGGATATATATTTTTTCTGTTTTATTCAGCAGTTCCGAACGTCCCTGCTTCCAAAAATAGTTATAACGATTATTGGCCCTCCAAAAATAGCTGAGGAAAGCAATGCTATTTTTTCGATGCTTTCCTAACTATTGCGTAGTAATGGTGGCGTAATAAGGATACCCGAGGGTGCAACACTCACTATAGGATACAATAGCCGTAATAGTTTATGCCACAACGTCGACAGCGAATTCCCCAGAAGCAGCGGTGTCGAAACTCAAGCGAAAGATGCCCAATGCTGCGATACCTTCTGCGGACACGGTGTTGAATTACATATACGAAAATGACGAGTTACAACGAGTATAGAGTCATAGAACTCTGCTGTCAGTTAGCCGCCTCCTAAGTCTGATCCGTCCTTGACGGTAGTATTTCGCGAGCATCAATAGCGTGAGCTATCGGCATTTTAAACGTTTTCCATGCGTCAATAGGGATAAAATCATACTTCTTATGTCATTTTGGTATACGAGGTGAAACCAGCACCTTCCTGGCTCTACCCTCTTTCAAATTCAATGCGTAATTGTCCCTTTTATCTCCTAAATCTTTTTATAGGTAGCCCGCTAACATGTTTGTTAAAGAGGCAATGTGCGCTCGGAAATCCATAGTTTCGGAAGTACTGGTTACACAAAAAGCTTAATATACAATATAGAGATAGAGAATAAGGAAGAGTATGAAAAGTAAGGGTAACATAACGGATTTAGAGGCGGAAGTGATATATAACGGATTGTGCTGCTATTGCGGGACTTGTGGTGCGTTCTGTAAGGAGTATATAACATTCGAGCATGAGCTACCGATAACGAAGAAGAAGTGTTATGAAATCTGTGGTGCATGCTATGATCTCTGTCCGCGTACGAGTTTTGCTCCTTATGCGGTTGAGAGAGCGATATTTGGCGATATAAGGGCTGACAATCTGTTAGGCTATTACAGAGGTGCTATATATACAGCGAGAGCAAAAGAAGGAGATATAAGAGACAAAGGTCAGGATGGGGGATTCGTTTCTGCATTGCTCGCTTACCTGCTCGCAAAGGGTGATATTGATGCTGCAGTAGTAACAAAAGCGACCGGCGAGTGGGAGCCAGAGCCTTTTGTAGCGACGAAGCGGGAGGAGGTAATAGCAGCAGCGGGTTCGAAATATACTCAGTGCCCGGCAGTGCAGGGCGTTGGCGATGCTATCGAAGCAAATTATAAGAATATCGCATTCGTTGGTCTGCCATGCCATATACAGGGTATGAGGAAAGCCCAGTTATCAAAGCTGTTTGATGTCCACGCAGATAGGGTGAAGTTGCTCATCGGGCTTTTCTGCACCGAGACGTTTGATACCGCAAAGCTCAGGAACAAGCTTAAGGGGCTGGGTGTGAACGATCTAAGGGATGTAGAGAAGTTCAATATAAAGAAAGGCAGCTTCATTATTCAGATGAAATCGGACGAGGTACTGAAGACACCCATAAGAAAGATGCGAGATTGTGTCCGCGAGGCATGTAACTACTGCTATGACTTCGCTGCTGAGTTCGCTGATATCTCCGTCGGCTCGATTGGCTCAGAACCAGGGTGGTCAACGGTGATACTGAGGAGCGAATCGGGACTGGAACTGGTGAATAGAGCAGAGGAAGAAGGATTGATAGATCTGAAGGAGCTAACAGAATCGAGAATAGAGGAAGTAAGGAACCTGGCATTATATAAGAAGCGTGAGAATCTGAAGAACATCCTCGCCAGGCTCGAACCCATAAGAGTATTGAATATGGAGTTGGAACCCGAAATGCTAAAGAAGTTTCTATTGTTGGAACACCCATCCCGCTGAATCATCGGGAACAATCAGATGAAAAACTAAGAAGTCCTTTGGACTTAATCTTTAAGGGGAGGTGGCGAAGGATAATTAATGTTTACTTAGAGGGTTTGTATATACGAACACGAGTTCGAATCAATAAAAAATACCGGGGTTAGGCGAGATTTGCCTGGCGGGTATGATTATGATGATACAATCTCTGATAGAAGCCATCATAGAGATTATTGGAATCATATTGGCTATCTTCATCCCTGTTTTTGCTTTTACCATTAATATCATGGAAATAGAATAGTCTTCTCTATACTATATGGGCAGGTATGGAACTTTTAATAGCAATAGTGGTTCTGGTGTTGACAGGAGCAGGGGTTGGTTTTGTCAGTGGACTCCTTGGCATTGGCGGGAGTTCAATTATGGTTCCCATCACATTCTTTGTATTCACTGCACTTGGTGTTCCGGGCGAGGTCTCTATAAAGCTTGCATTTGGCTCTAACCTGCTTGTTGTCTTCCCAACGGCAGTTAGTGGTGTGAGTGCCCATATGAGAAAGCGTTCAGTATGGTGGAAGCCGGGATTGATAATGGGTATCCCGGGCGCGATTGGTTCTGTTACTGGTGCGATCTTCACCCTGCGATTCCTGAACGAGTCTATTTTGAGGCTTGTGTTCGGGCTTGTTATTGCAATCGCTGCCGTCCGGATGCTAATATGCAAAATTCCCGTTACCGATACTGATGGCGGAGTACCTGAAAGTAAAATGTTAGTGCTGATCCCTTCTGGTTTTGCAATAGGTATCATATGTGGCATGCTGGGACTTGGTGGTGGGATTATCATAGTACCGGTGCTCATGCTGGTGTCGAAGTACGAGATGCGTTATGCGATTGGGACCTCACTCTTAATAATGACTTTTATCAGTTTCGCTGGTGCCTTCGCGTATCTAATAAGTGGTCTTTCAGTACCTGATCTCCCACCTTTCTCCATCGGGTATGTTAACCTCGCTGCATGGGCTTGCCTGGCAATGACAAGCATTCCAATAGCTTATATAGGTGCAATAACCGCGCACAAACTCCCGGCAACCTGGCTGAGGTACATATTTATCTCTATCATGTTCTATATTGCACTTAAGATGATAGGTCCCTATTTCCTGCTTGCGACAATTTTCGAGCGTTATCTTTTATTGATTTCCTAACTTCCCATTTGGGAATATTTAAGTATTGTGCTGCACCTTTATTATGCAGGGGTTATACGGCTTTCTAACGCATTTAAGGAGGGGATAAAGATGGAAGAAAAACAAAATAAGATGACTTTGACCCCTATTGGCGTTATTCACAGTCCGTATAAGAGTTTAAGGGACTGTCCACGCCAGGTAAGCAAATCAGAAGTGGTAGCAGTGATAGAAGTCTTTGAGCAGTATGCAGGTGGACTGAAGGATATTGAAGGTTTCTCCCATATCATCCTTCTCTACTGGCTCCACAAATCACATGGCTATTCCCTGCTCGTAAGAACACCCTGGGATACCGAATTACATGGCTTATTCACTACAAGATCGCCAAATAGACCGAATCCAATAGGAATATCGGTTGTGAAGCTGATAGAGAGGCGCGGAAATATACTGCGGGTCAAAGGTATAGATGTCATTGATGGTACTCCCCTGATAGATATAAAGCCCTATGTACCTGAATTTAATTTTAATGATAGGGATGAGAAGCGGATTGGTTGGCTTACAGACAAGATAAAGAGATGAGTTTTAATTCATACCGCATATCTACAGGGTTATAAGCAAGAACACCTTCTACTATAATCTTGTCAGCCTTCTCTAATTCAGGTTCAGGTAATTGATCTGCTACTACCCGCATCTGATATTTATACCCCGTACTCGCTTTCGCTTTATCACTACAGAGATAAAATATGCGCCTGTAAACCTTACAGATGTAGCCCACAACCCGTATCCGCCTGCCTTCATAGTTAGCTGGATACTCTGCTATCTCTGCAACGAAATGTGCAACATTATCATCGCTATTGCCCGAGTTTATCTTCTTAATACCCCTTTTTGATGTTACTATCTCGTATTTCCCCCTGTATTGTTGTACCCTACCCTCTAATTCGATCTCATCGCCATAGTGGAGCTGGAGTTTTAAATCGCCATCTTTATCGCAGGAACTGGTACTCACAAATACTGGCAGTTCGGTACCATTATCCATTATGTTTAATAGCATGTTCCCATCTGATAGGTTCAGGAGATCAGTAACAAGCCCCTTTGTCTTTATTAATTCATTCTCATGGCTATGGTTACGGCTTGCAATCGTATCCAGAGGGACATAGGGCGGTTTCACAATCCATGATGTGCAGTACAGGAGGCAGATACCGAATAACGAGATGATTATCACGAATTTACCCAGCTCCATAATCGGGGATAAAATATCTATTGTAAATATACCTATACCTATACGTACAATAAATAAAGGAGTTATGGAAGAAAAAGAAGAAATTCTCTTCTCCACGGACGAGAACAGATTTAGAGCAGCATTACAGGATTTTTTACACCGCATGAATGCGAAAGAACTGGAAAGAGAGATATACGAGCGTGATTCCTATCCAAGAGCGTTATATAAGAGACTTGGAGAAGCGGGCTTCCTGGCACAGGTATTGCCGCCAGAATATGGAGGAAGAGGGAGTCTTACCTGTGAAGCGATACTGACAGAAGAGCTTGGTGCTGCCTGTGTGCCACTCGCATGGATACATTCTACCTCTTCTTATGTCTATGCTACGATCTCAAGGTTCGGAACCGAGGAGCAGAAGGAGAGGTTCCTGGGTCCGATGCGCATGGGTATGAAAACGGGCGCTATCGCAATAACCGAGCCTGACGCAGGCAGTGATGTGATGCGCATCAGAACGCGGGCAGAGTTGAAGGGTGATGGGTATGAGATAAAGGGCGAGAAGAGGAATATAACAAACGGCAGTAAAGCTGATGTACTCCTGGTATGGGCAATAACAGATCCGCAGGTAGAGCCAGCAAGGGGTATGAGTGCAT
The DNA here is from genome assembly GCA_021159465.1 of Methanophagales archaeon. Classification (NCBI taxonomy): domain Archaea; kingdom Methanobacteriati; phylum Methanobacteriota; class Methanomicrobia; order Candidatus Methanophagales; species Candidatus Methanophagales archaeon. The sequence goes on along the minus strand of JAGGRR010000168.1, from coordinate 2,743 downwards.
TCATCGTGGAACCATGCGAGAGGAAGGGGTTTGAAGTGATCGAGGATTATAAGTTGCTGGGAGGTTTTCCCGGTACTGTGAACTCCCATATCCAGTTTGATGGCTTAAGCGTTCCGAGAGAGAACCTGCTCGGTAAAGTGAACGAGGGTGTGCGTATATTGTTCGATGAACTTGCTATTGAAAGAGTGCTGTATGCCGCAATGCTTGTGGGCGAGGCGAGACCGGTGGTTGAACTCGCGGCAGACTATTCTATGGAACGAGAGCAATTTGGAACTCCAATAAGCCGATTTGAAGCTGTGAGTTTTAAGCTCGCGGATATGGTGACGAAGCTGGAAGCAGCGAGATTGATGGTCTATCATACTACGAGACTGATAGATGCCGGTTATACCGCGGAGAAGGAATCAGCGATGTCAAAACTGCTCGCTTCCGAGGCATTTTTCGAGTCTGCACATAACACACTACAGATACTGGGTGGCAGAGGGTTGTCGGAGTACCCTGCAGAATGGGCATTTAGGATGGCACGGTTGTCTATGATACCTGCGGGTACAAATGAGATAATGCGGTACATTGTGCAGCGAGAAATATATAAAGCTAAAGCTAAAGCGCGTAAGAGAAGGAGGTCTTAACCTTAACCCACAAATCGTACTCGCTCTGATAATCTAAGCGGTAGTGGCAATTTCCGATATGGTCTGCCCTTTATACCCTCAGCTATCCTCCGCCTCAATTCCTCCACAGCCATCTCCTCCACCTGCTGCGTCGCCCTGATATTGACATTCACCGTCCCTCGCTCCACCTCACGGTCACCAATCACGCCCACATAGGGTATCCATTCGCGACCCGCATCCCGTATCTTCTTCGATACCGTCTCCTCACGGTCGTCCACATCCACCCGTATGCCATCCAGAGCAGGTAAGATAGCTCTGATGTACTCATGATGCCGCTCAGCAACCGGTATCAGTCGCAATTGTGTAGGTGAGAGCCACAGCGGTAGCATCGGTGGCGTTCCTCTCTCCTTATCCATATACGCCTTCTCCAACAACGCATACATACATCGCTCAATTGCACCGCTCGGCGAGCAGTGGAGTATGATAGGCTCTTTCTCTTCACCACGCGCATCAATATATCTTATGCCGTACCGTGCAGCATTTTCAACATCTATCTGCACAGTGGAGAGCGCTGATGCTTTGCCCAGTGCATCCACGAAATTGAACTCGAACTTGAGCACGAAATAGAAGAAACGCTGGTCCCACAGCTCTATCAGTACAGGCTTACCCGCTATCCTCACCAGCTCCTTTATGAAATCGCGGTGTGCCTCATAGAAATCCCGCGTGAATCTTATCGCCACTTCGTAATCCCTGGTTGAGAATCCAATATCTGCGAGTACACGCATACATACTTCATACTGCTGCTTGAACTCCTCCAGCGCCTCGCTCATATCGCGGCATAGTGTATGCATATCGGGCATTGTGAACTTCCGCAGGCGACGTAAACCAACAAGTTCGCCCCTTTTCTCCTTCCTGAATGAATAAGCAAGTTCAAATAACTTCAATGGCAGACTTTTGTATGATATACTCATATCTTTACTCATAAGGAACTGTCCGAAGCAAGCGGAGAAGCGTAAGAATAAATCAGGCTTATTATCTTTACCCAATATTGAGTACTGCCTCGCCGGGAACCTATCAATGTAGTCCTTCAGCGATGGATGCTTCACACTGTACATCAGAGGTGTCTCCACCTCGGCAGCACCATATCCCGTGACGGCTTCCCTGACATAGTCCTCTATCAGCTTCTTTATCAATTCGCCCCGGGGGTAAAATCGCATATTCCCGGGGTCTGAAGAGGGTTCGTAATCTGCTATCTCCAGCCGTTTCATCAGTTCCACATGTGGCGGTATCTTGTCCACCTCTCTCCGCTTCTCACTCTCGTACAGGAAGAACTTCTTCAGTTTCTCATCCGCATCACCAAATTTGAAATTCGATGGCGCTATGAGCTCTCCTCGTTCATCCATGAAGAAGAAATCAGATTCCGCTTTTTCCTCCGCCTCCAACGCCTTTGACGCTCTCTTTTCCTCTTCTCCTACCTTTATCTTACGTGATAACTCTGATAGGGGATGCCCCTTACAACGGATTGTGAAAGCTTTATACCATCCAAAAGGCGCTCTTTTCACTTCCATACCCCGTGCACGTAACTGTTCTTCCATTGCCTTCAGTATCTCCATGCTTATCTCAGGCGAAGCCAGTTCCGAGCTCAGGTGTGCATAGGGATAAAGAACTATCCTTTCCGCACCGACCTTCTTCGCAACCGATATAACCTCCTCTGTCGCCTTCTCCACCACATACTCGCTGTTACTGTTATACTCATCTCCATCCCCACGTTCCACAGCGATGAAAACGACAAGAGCTTCTTCCACTCGCACCCGCGCACTTCTGTTCTCTATCTCCTCTGCTACTCTTGTCTTATCCCTCGCTTCATATTCTATAAAATCCGAATGTATGAACAGCAGTTGCAAATTTTCTCAGCTCCTATCCACTGATAATAATGCATGAACATGAATACATGAATAATATCTTTTATCTTTCTATTTATTATCAGCCCAGCCCCAGTGTGGTAATGGATATCCCGTGGGCCTGCGGAGCCCATGATCCGGGTTCGATTCCCGGCTGGGGCATCAAGCTTCAGGCATCGAGTATCAAGCATCAAGATGAGCTGGGCAATATGGATAACAGGTTTACCGGGTAGTGGT
>JAGGRR010000167.1 GCA_021159465.1 Methanophagales archaeon | reverse complement strand
AAAAGGGATTGGGGATTACACTGCCAATATAAATTAGGAATAGCGAAAAAATGTTTAAAAAAGTATTGTATCCGACAGATTTCTCGGATTGCGCCACGAAGGCGCTGGAATATGTGAAGAAATTGCGAGAAGCGGGGGCGGAAGAGGTTGTGCTCGTGCACGTGATAGATGTGCGAGAGATAGAGGCAATGGCAACGGGTGTAGCGGCGCTCGGAATGACAACGGCGGAGTATGAGAATGAACTTCAAAAGAAGATGCGGGACGAAGCGGAGAAGAAATTAGAGCCGATCAAGGAGGAGCTAAAAAGTGTCGGGTTGAAAGTGAGTGTGAAAACACCTGAAGGAATTCCGTTCAAGAAGATACTCAGGATTACAGAGGACGAAGACGTTTCACTCATCGTGCTCGGCTCGCACGGGAAGAGCAATATCAGAGAGATGCTGCTCGGTTCGGTCTCTGAGAAGGTGGTTAGAGGTTCAAAACGACCTGTGCTGGTGATAAAGAGGGAGACTACGATTATGTGGTAATGTAAAATGCTCGTTAAGAAGGTGGAGATAGCACAAGTCATGCCATGCATCGCAGACCCTGCGAAGATAAGGGTGATTGCGAAAGCAGACCACCGACTTGAGGAAGTCCTGCCTTTTCTCGATAAGATCATACCGACCGCACTCTACTCGGAAAAGGCGGGCTTCTTAACATACAAGCGAGGGCTCAGCATCATCACTTTGCATGCCTCCGGCGAGATTGCAATGACGCAGATAGCAGACAATGAGGAAGCTGTGAAGATACTGAACGAAATAAAAGATAAGATTAACGACACGTGGGCGCGAAGAGCGGAGATAGACCTGAGTGAGTCAAAAGAGAGGGTTCAGCTGGGTCCGCTTGATTTGTATGCATATCTGCCGAAGACGAACTGCGGAAAATGTGGTGAGAAGACGTGCATGGCTTTCGCTATGAAAGTTCTCAACGAAGGTAAGAAGCTCAGTGATTGCACTGTTCTCGCGGAAGATAAATACAGGGGTGCAAGGGATACGCTGGTCTCTTTGCTCGAATCTGCGGGATATGAAGTATAGGAGTATGAGTATGGGTAGCAATAAAAGAATCAATGAAAAGGGATAACATAACTTAATGTTGAATTGAACGCTTATCTACTCAAGCAGCAAATTTAGTTCTTATTTCTTACCTCTTATAAATCAATATCAGATGATAAACTAACAAACTACATTGGATTTGCTTTTATGTTTGTTATACTGGCTTCTACTTTTTCTATGGCTTATCACATTCGTATCATTAAAAAACTCTCTCACACATTCATATTCGGATTGAAGCTTGAGCCACCGATGCTTGTTACTTATTACCTATTAAGTATAAGTAAAGTATATAAAGATAATGACAAAATGGGAGAGTGGTTAGAGGCTTTCAAGAATTGCAAGCTCTGCAGCTGGGAATGTGGTGTTAACAGGTTGGAAGGCGAGATAGGCGTTTGCGGTGTCGGCGTTCCTGAAGTGGCATATTGCAACCTTGCCCAGGTACTCCGCAGTTATTCGGTAACGATGCTCGGGTGTAACTTCAAATGCATATATTGTAATGCGTATCGGCTATCGCAGTACCCGGGCAGCGGCTGGTTCTACCGAGGCTATGTTACACCTGAAGAGCTCGCTTCAGAAGCTGTACAACGAATTGAATCACAGGAGGGGCAGGCAATGGGTGTGGACAGGATGAGTTTCACAGGCGGAGAGCCCTCAATACATCTGCCATACATAAGGGAGGCGGTGGAGCATGCAAGGGAGCAGATGCCTGAGGTGGGTGTTGGATTCGCCACCAATGGGTTCATGAGTTTGAATATACTCCAGCAGGTTATACAGCTCTGTTCTTATGTTACTTTCGAGATAAAGGCATTCAATGATGACACACATCGAGCTATAACAGGTGCGCCAGTTGAACCAGTTCTGCGTAATGCCGAATACCTGATCAGGAACGGTAGGGGCAGAATCCGTGCATTCAGAACGATTGTGATACCGGGAATTAATGATGAAGAGATAGAGGATATAGCGGAGTTTATCGCTTCAATAGACCCTACGGTGCCACTGCGTATTATACCGTTCAGACCAAATTATATCCTGTATTACCATCCAGGACCGACGAGTGCGAGGATGGAGGAGATAGGCAAGGAGGTGTCAAAGAAGAGTGGCCTGGAGAATGTCTGGTGGGGCGGTTATTATCCGATGGAGATATCAAAGCGGGTAATTGAGACTGCACGCGAGTTAAAGAGCATGAACCATAAAGGAGCAAAACTTGCACTTGCATATTCGAGACTTGCAGGTTGTATAAGCAGCAACAGGAACTGTGGGGAATGCCCTTCAAGAACAAACTGCCCGGCTGCTTTGAAGGAGCCATGGCTGCTCGATCTTTAATCTTTAAAGTATCCAATAATTTGTTATTGGTTATTAACCGTTTCGGGCTTAGTATTAAGTGTGGTAGTAAAAGGTGCAATGACAATGAGATCGTCATAAGCATAATAAGCATAAGCATAAGCGGCTATTTATTAGCGATAGCTGCGGCGCTTCCAACTTCGCAGTAACTTACCTGACTTTGTCATCTCTCTCATTTCCTCATCAATACTCCTTCAGTACCTCATAGTATGTATTCCTCTGTGCCACCGGTCTGCCAAGAGATTTCACCGCTTTCACAATCTCCTCCGGCTTCATCGGGCTGTGCTCCCTGCCTGCTGCCGTTACCACATTCTCCTCCAGTATCGTGCCTCCAAAGTCGTTTGCACCGAAGGACAATGCCAATTTCGCAACCTCGCAGCCCTGTGTCAGCCACGATGCTTGTATATTCCTTATCGAATGGAGAACTATTCGAGCTATTCCCAATACCTGTAAGTATCTTCCCACAGACACGGGTTCTTTTATCGTTTCATGGAGCGCAGTGTGCCATGGCTGGAAAGTCCATGGGATGAACGCAGTGAAGCCTTTCCTCCTGTTCTGCAAATCCCGCACCCGAAATAAGTGCTCCACAATCTCTTCATCGCGCTCTATATGCCCGAACATCATGGTCGCTGTCGTTCTCATCCCCATCTTCTGCGCTGTATCCATCACTTCTATCCATCCATCTGCACTGAGCTTATTCGGACTAATTTCAGTTCGCACCCTATCACTGAGGATCTCAGCACCACCGCCAGGCAGAGAATCCAGTCCCGCTGCCCTCAATCGTGCCAGCGTCTCTTTTATACTCATGTCTTCATGCATCGCAACAAAGTGTATCTCAGGCGGAGAGAGGCTATGAAGCTGAACGGTTGGGAATTGACGCTTTATTGCAGAAAATAAATCCTCAAACCATTCAATACCAATTTCAGGGTTTAATCCACCCTGGATGAGTATCTGGGTCGCACCAGCTTCGATTGCTTCTTTTACCTTGCTTAATATCGTTTCCTTACTCAGGATATAGCCATCTCGTTCACGGTTCGCATAGAACGCGCAGAATTTGCACCTCGATACACACCTGTTTGTGTAGCTTATGTTCCTATCAATAACGAACGTCACGAGTTCTCCACATCTCGCTCTCCTTATCGTATCTGCAATTCTACCAATCACAGGTAAAGGCAGCTCGAACAGCTCTAAAGCCTCATCAAATCCAAGGTCTATACCTCTAAGATTCTTATCCACATAGCCATAATCATAATAATCTATACTCATGACATTTAGCCTCAAAAATTTCGAGTCCCTTCCTCTCTCGCTCGCCCAGTCGATATGTGAGTGTATTGAGATACCTCTCAAGAAGTTCATCGGGCATACTGAATCGCTTCTTCGCTTCCCTTAATACCTCTTCTATATTCTTTTCACCCCACTCCAGAGACCTCATGACCGCACTGTTTGCTTCACTCATGTCAATACCATTTGGTGATACAGAGATACCAAATACCATAGGATATCCTGTTAACTCATGCCACTCCTCTCCAAGATCCATAACAACCCTGTATCTCTCCCGCGCTCTCAATGCTTCATCACCAATCACGAGTGCATAAGTGCCATGTTTAAGCAGCTCGCCCGCTTCAATCTCATTCAACTCATAAATCTCGTTTCTCCACCCCTTTTCTTTTAGAATTACCTTCAGCAGGTTTAATGATGTCACAGTCTGATTAGTAACCGCTATACACCCCTCTTCGTCCCGTATCCCCCTTTCTGATACGAGAAGCACACTCAAAACACTATCTTTCGAGGCGACACAGAACTCATAACTCCGCAGTCGCGCTTTGTTCTTTATATAATAGAATGAAGGCAGAGGTGCGAAATCTAGCTCACCGCGCTCGAACATAGCAGTAAGCTCTCTTGGCGAGCCCTCATATACCTCCATATCTGTATCTATGCCGCTATTCTGCTCCAACAGGAAATACGGCAGGAAGTTATTAAGGAACCCAAATTTGCCGATCCTCACTTTTATCACTTTTTACTTCTTCCTGATTTCCCCCCCTGTTATTATACGATATATTTAGAATAAACATCCCTTCTGATATAAAAGAGGAGACGGTTTAATACAGAACAGCTATAGGTTAATTTACTATAGGGCTTTCTAAGTCCATTGTGCGATAGAGCAGACTAATAAAAAAACGTGGTTAGAAGGAACTATGGATATATCAGGGGCAGTAATAGTCGAATAAGAAGAAAAGGAGCAATATGTAGATGGGCTATTATTATTTCTGCAAAAGTATAGATATAAGTGAAATGCAGTAAGGAGTAGGATTGTTGGCTATGGATAGAAAGTATAATCATGGAAAAAAAGCATCACTATTTGATTTCATTAAAAAAGATTCATCGATAGATACCCGTGCAAAAGATTTTAACTCAGTACTTTCAATGCATCTCGAAAGAGAAATAGCCCCGCTATCTTGGATTTTGGGTCATAATTTTAATAAAGGGCATTTTGAACTTTTTGAGGATGTAGGTCAGATATATGAGTTGCAATTAGCCAAAATGGAATACGAAACTCTAAAAGAGAATTTAGAACTTTTCAGGAAAAGAACTGCCTATTTTAAGTTAGTAAATGGAGAAAAATCGTATCATTACTTTATTTCAATGGTAAAAGGAAAGGGACAAATTGGACACACAAATCAGTATCTCACTCATTGGTTTTATCCCTATAAGGGAAAATTTCACGGGCAAATGATAAAAGCAATAATAAATTTCATAGGTGCTTCAGGTGAGGACATAATACTGGACCCTTTCATGGGCTCCGGGACAACATTAATAGAAGCATCCGTTGTTGGAACAAAGAGCGTTGGTATTGAGATAAATCCTGCTCTTTCTATAGTTTCACAGATAAAATTGGACTCACTAAAAATAAACTATCCGGAATTTTCGGAAAATATCAAAGTGAGCGACCTACCAAGGATCTTTAAATACTTTAGGGATGCAAGGGAATATTTGAACGAAAGAAAATGGGAAATAGAAGCAAATAATCAAAATGCAAAAGACATTTTAATAGAACTCTGGGAAAATCATTTCCAGAACTCTTTTATTAAAGATTATCCACTTGAATGGAGAAACTTACTTCTTCTTATCTATCTCCACGCTTTATCTGATTATACTTACTTGAAAGGAACGAATAAAGAGAGATCTTTTGAAGAGTTTTTCCGTATAAACTTTAGCGAATATTCCATGACGCTAAACAGTGCATATAAAACATTCAAACAACTTAATATAATCCCTAAAGAATGCACCATTCTTCTCGGGAGTGCTATGAATCTACCACTTGAGAATAATAGAGTCAAAGGGGTAGTGACATCCCCACCTTACAGCATAGCTTTGGATTATGTTAGAAATGACCTTCATCTTTTAAATTATTTGGGAATTGATACAAGAAGGTTAAGAAAAGAGATGGTCGGATTAAAAGGGAAAAAGATGGAGAAATTAAGAATGTATGAAGAAGATATTAGGAAAAGTGTAGAGGAAATGTATAGAGTTTTAAGGAAAGAAGGATGGGCAGCAATTGTGCTTGGTGATGTAGTAGTAAATGGCAAAAGAACTGACTTTTGTAAAAAAATAATGGAGTGGGCACCGGAAATTGGTTTCGTGGACGCTTATGCTATGAAACGTCCTATTTTGGGTGGATTCGCAAGATTGAGATATGAATATGTGCTTTTCTTACAAAAGTAGGGGGTGATAAAATGTTTGAAAGCATGGATATTGGCTTGAAAGCATTTATAAGAAGTTTTATGAAAAAATTTGGGATAGATGAAACCTCAACAGAGGAATCAAAGATTTTTGAAGATTTTGCAAATTATGTAGTTATCTCGGACGTTATTAGGGGAGAATATCAGGTTTTTAATAATGTATCTACAGGGTACAGTAGGGGTATTGATGGGATAGCAATAATAGTAAATGGCAGAGTCATGAATGAACCTCAAGATTTAGAGAGATTAGGCGATGATGAAAAGCTGAAAGTAGAGATTATATTTATTCAATCTACGCTTAGATCTTCTTTTGAATCCCAAAAGTTCTCTTCTTTTGTAGATTCTGCCATTAGCTTTTTATCAGGTAATTCGAAAATTGAACCCTTTTCTGAAATTGTGAATAAATTATTTAGTGAAAATGAGAGTTATATTGACAATATGCTGCAAACACCAAAAGTCTCGCTGTATTTTGTATCAGGTAAAACCTCACACAAAATAGAAAATGTTCAGTTGGACGATCAGAGGAATAAAATTACCAATAGATTAGACATCGCTAATAAATACGAGTTGAACGATGTATATTTCTGGCAGAAAGACGAGTTAAAACAGGCTTTTGAAAAAATTCCTAAATATTATAAAGTATCTTTAGAAATTGATGAAAGTGTTCAACTCTCCCCAAGATCTAACATAGAAATTAGTTTGTTATCGGCAATTAAATTTAACGAGCTTGAAAAACTAATATTAAACTCAGAAGGCTATATCAGAGAAGATCTTTTCGTAGAAAATCCAAGATTTTATTTGCGAGAGACATCAGTAAATGCTGACATAAGAAAAACATTAGAAGATCATGACCTACGAGAGTATTTTGCATATTTGAATAATGGGTTGACAATAATTTGCGATAGCATAGAAAGACACCCTACTCGAGATAAAACATATGTCCTTACACACCCAAGAATAATCAATGGATGTCAAACTACACATATACTGTACGAAAAATATAAAGAAAACCCTAATGCACTAAAAAATGTTGATGTGATTGCAAAGATAATTGCAACAAATAACAAGGATCTAAAGGAAAGGATAATATTTTCTGCTAATAACCAAAATGCTATCGATAAAGATTTACAAGCACTTAATGAGTTTCATAAAAAGATAGAGGAATGTTATATTGCAACGGATGAAATTATTTTAAACCCTCAAAAAAGAGTTAAGTTATATTACGAGCGTCTAAGAGGACAATATTCAGATGTGGAACCGTATTATACAAAGATAAACATTGAAAATGCGGCAAAAGTATATATATATCCACCTTATTAAAGGAACCTCACAAAATGAAAAGTAATGCAATCAAAAGAATTAAAAAATACATTGATGAAAAAAAGATATTTTACACAGAAGATGATCCTTCTAAGTATTATTATTGCGGTATACTTTACTTCTGGCTTAATAATTTTATTATAAATTACGAAATTAGATTAAAAACAAAAACTATGGACATGCATTTGTTGTTAAGTGTGGATTTATTCTTAGAAATAGAAGGTAAAAAGACTATAAATCAAAAAATAGAATTGTTAAATAATAAAGACAATGCGTTTAAAGTGTTCTCTGGGGCTAACGATCATATGGAAAAGCAGCAATATTTGTTTGAAAGGAGAGGTTTCTATTCATCTCCTAAAACAAAAAAACTAATAGAATCCATAATATCGCATAGAATGTAATGATAAAATGGAAGAGAATGTGAAGAAATCTATTGAAAGCTATCTTGAAGGTTTTTTACATGGTCTCATGAATAAGTATGATTCTAAAGTGGTAAAAGATGAAATTCTAAAGAAAGCTGTCTTTGATGAGGAAAAAGGCGAGCATAAACCATTTCATGCAGCTCTTATACCTGCTGAGCTTCTAAGAATCCAAAGTTTTTTCAGATCTTTTAGTACTTCTTTGGGGCAGGGAGTTTTTGAATATATTGCAAAAATAGTGGCAGAATCAAATGATAAGTGGATTGAGGTAAGATTAAATCACAAATTTGAAGCATTTGCTTCCCCTAATATTCAATCAGCAGTAGATACTTTTATAGAAAGCATATTGAACAAAAAGGCGAGTCCATATCCATATCCTCAATTCTCAAAGCCTGATTCTGAAAATGCAAAAAATATTGTGGTAGATTTGTCATTTAAAGACCGAGAAACAGGGGCTATATATTTTATAGAAATAAAATCCCCAAAGCCAAACAAAGACCAAACCCGTCAAACAAAGGAGAAATTTTTGTTCCTTATAGCAACATATCCAAAATCCAAAGTGTATTATGCGTTACCCTATAATCCCTATGGAGAAAGGAAAGAAAATTATAGGTGGAGTTTCACAAAGATGTTTTTTGATTTAAATAACGAGATTCTTGTAGGTAAAGAATTCTGGGATTTTCTTGGAGGAGAAAATACCTATGAAGAGATACTAAGAATCTTCAAATCAGTAGGAGAAGCGAAAGGAAAAGAGATAACAAGAAGACTGATAAAAGGAGTCTAATATGGTCACTACCACTACTACTGCTCGCCCAAATTGCTTTTGTACTGATCTTCTCACAATATGGAACAGTTATAGCTTAATTTACTATAGGGGCTTTCTAAGCCCTTGGTGTGCAATAAGTCGTTATACAAAAGCTTGTCAGAGTTGGTCACTGCGAAGTTGAAACGCCGCAGTTATCAATACGAGCCGCTAAGAAGTGGGGAAATTCGATTTTATCCACTTCATTCTTGTCAAGTTCTATCTCTGTCGTATCTCCAAAGCTCTTGTAATTTTCAACAGCCAGTTTTTCTATCATAAATCGTAATTATGCATCAAATCAAAGCTTAAAATAAAAATTTTTCTATCACCATATTTTATTTATCTTTTATACTTTATATAGCGAGAGAGAGACCATGCTCAGGATAACCTTTCTTGGTACCGGGGGTTCAACACCCACACCGAACAGGAATCCGTCGGCAATAGCTGTGAATCGAGAAGGTGAACTGATGCTCTTCGACTGTGGCGAGGGCACACAGCGGCAGATGATGAGGGCGAAGACAGGAATGGCAGTAAGTTCTATCTTCATCACGCATTTCCATGCCGACCATGTGCTTGGTATTCCGGGTCTACTACAGACGATGGCATTACAGGGTCGAAAGGAGCCATTGGAGATATTTGGACCGAGGTATATAGATAAATTCCTCTATCACCTCCTCTCGCTCGGCTATGTGGGCAAGGGGTTTGAAGTAAAGGCTATCGAATTGAAACCCGGCGATGAGGTCAGGAGGCAAAGATACAGGATTAAAGCGATTAAAACCGTGCACAATGTCGAGAGCATAGGCTATGTCCTGGAAGAGGATGTGAGACCCGGGCGATTCAATCGCGAGAGAGCGATAGAACTCGGTATCAAACCCGGACCTCTATTCTCCAGATTGCAGTCAGGGCACACAATTACGGTTGATGGGCGTGAGATAAGACCGGAGCAGGTTCTGGGACCTCCGAGACCGGGCAGAAAGATCGTATATACCGGTGATACAAGACCCTGTGAGAGTGTGGTGGAAGCGAGTAGAGGTGCTGACCTGTTGATACACGATAGCTCCATGTCTGAGGAAGTGAAACAATATGCGATAGAATATATGCATTCAACAGCTTTAGAAGCTGCGGAAGTAGCAAAGGAAGCAGGTGTAAGAAAACTGATCCTCACACATATCAGTGCACGATATTCTGACCTTGGGAGTGCAATGAGACTGGAGGAGGAGGCGAAGCGTGTATTTGAGAATGTAGAAGTGGCAAAGGAGCTGATGACTGTAGAGGTCAGGTATCGGGATTCATGATTCGTGTTTCATAAACATAAACGCATGAGCATATCCATGAGTATCTCGTTCTCCTCGTCTTTACGGACCGCGAACCTTATGTGCGATGGCAGCCCGAAGGATGTACAATCTCTTACCGCGAGTCCATGGCTCAACAATCCGGCTCTCACTTCGCTTGCAGCACGACCACGACCAACATCGTAGATATAGAAATTAGCATCCGAATGGATACCCAATGCGCGTTCCAGTCTCCTCTTACTCATTGATATCTTCTCCCTCGTCTCTTCAATGAACCTATCGCCTGCAGCTCCAAGCACTGCTTCGCCTATACGCTGTGCAAATATGCTCACACTCCAAGGAGTCTTTAATTTCCGCAGTACGCTTATTACCGGTTCTGAGCCAAGAGCATATCCCACTCTCACGCCCGGTATAGCGAACGATTTTGTAAGTGAGCGTAGAATGAGCAAGTTCCCGGTAGAGGACATATAAGAATGCGAAGGGAACGCATCGTTGACGAAATCAATATACGCTTCATCGAACACCAGCAGGGCATCCACTCGTTCCGCCTCGTCTATCAGTAGCGATAATCCCTCATCCGGGATGTACTGACCTGTTGGATTATTCGGGTTGCACAGGAATACCACGTCACCGGGCTGCATCGTTTCTGATATCAGTTCTGGCTTGAGTTCCAGACTGGGCATTTCTACCTTCTTCACTTCTGCTCCCATCATCCGCACCGATTTCTCGTATTCTCCATACGTATATGCCGGTATAACTGCGCGTTTTTTCACGAATCCAATAGCAACGAGTTGTATGAGCTCAGATACTCCCGCACCTACAAGAACTTCAGACTCCAGGCATCCAAACTTACGCGCTATCAGCGCCTTTAACTGCTCGCGTTCTACGTTCGGATAGTTCTTTATCTCACCCATACACGCTTTTAGCACATCGAATATGAAATCAGGGGGTCCATAAGGGTTCAGGTTCACACTGAAGTCCGTAACACCTCTAACTATGGAACCTCCATGTTCACATTCCCTCAGCTCCTCTACCCTTACCGCTGGCTCCACCATTCTAAGCTAAGAGTAGTATTGCCCTTGCCCTGCCGCCAGCAGCTCCTCCTCTATCCTCAGTAGTCTATTGTATTTGCATGTTCGTTCACCCCGCGCAGGTGCTCCTGTCTTTATTATAGCGGCATTTATAGCAACCGAGAAATCGGCGATGAAGGTATCTTCAGTCTCGCCAGACCTGTGACTGACGACCCTCTTATAGTCGTTTGCCACTGCCAGCTTAGCGGTAGCAAGAGTCTCTGTGATGGTACCTATCTGGTTCAACTTGAGCAGTACAGCATTTGCAGCTTTATTCGCTATGCCCTTCTCTAACCTCTTCTCATTCGTCACGAAGAGGTCATCACCAACGATTATCTTCTGTGGCATCTTCGCCGTGAGCGCTGCAAATAGCGAGAAAGACTCCTCTTCAAATGGGTCTTCTATCAGTTCTATCTGATACCTGTCCACAAGTGCCTGATAGAAATCGATCATCTCAGAGTCGTCCTTCTCCATACCATCTATTTTATATTTGCCGGTTGCGGAATCGAAGAAAGAAGAAGCAGCAGCATCTATACCCAGCTTTATCTCGCTCTCTGTGTAACCTGCTTCCTTTATTGCCATCGTAATTGCATCTAATGGTTCCTCAGTCCGCTTCATCGGTGGTGCATAACCGCCCTCGTCTCCAACATTCGTCGCTATCGCACCGTATCGCAACTTCAAGACTTCCTTCAGTGCGTGATACGTCTCCACTCCTGCTCTTAAATTATCACAGTACCGATGAGAGCCAGAGGGTAATATGAGAAACTCCTGGATACTCAGTTCATTACCTGCGTGCTTACCACCATTTATCACATTCATCATCGGTATCGGGAGTTTGTAATGGTAACTGTGGTGCTGCTGACCGTGCTGACCGAGAAGCTCCTCGCTTATATAACGGAATAGCGATTTATTCAACGAGTTTGCCGCGGCTTTACAGACAGCCATGGAAGTACCAACTATTGCATTCGCACCCAGTCTCGATTTGTTCTCCGTTCCATCCAGCTCTATCAGATGCTCGTCTATACCTCGCTGGTCAAGTGCGTTCATACCTATCAACCCGGTTCTTATCTCTGTATTGACCATCTCAACAGCTTTGAGAACGCCCTTACCACTATATCTACTTTTATCACCATCTCTCTTCTCCCATGCCTCTTTCCTACCTGTTGAAGCTCCAGAAGGTACACTCGCGCGTCCGAAGCCGTTTTTGGTATGCACATCCACTTCCACTGTTGGATTGCCACGCGAGTCTAAAATTTCACGCCCTCTTACCTCTATTATCTCTGTCATGCTCCTCTATTGGGCATATAACATGAAAAGTTTTGGTGGTACAACGTAATCGCAGGAATCCAATCATCATGTATCCTTCCATTTGCATCCCTAAATTCTGTGCAATTGATAAAAGAGCCGTCTAAGGTTGTATATGTTTGATTATGGATAATTTCCGGATACGAACCTGTTCTGATGGTGTAATTGTATGCGACACCCGCATGCAAAGTGAAAGGTTCGTTAAAGGAGAGATTGTGCCAATCGCC
>JAGGRR010000166.1 GCA_021159465.1 Methanophagales archaeon | reverse complement strand
GGAGGTGATATGGAAAAGATGAAGTAAAAGGGAAATAGAAGGGGAAGTATAGTAGCAATTGGCGCAGTGTTTGTGATGGCAATATTGATGACAGCGGCTATAACGCCTGCGATTGCATACGATCCTAAGTCATGCGGATGCGACAGAGAATGGCCTAATTGAAGTTCAAGTAGCGGTGATATATGTTTAGGGGTGTGTCTTGCATGTGTACCAACATGCTCAACGCCGATAAGTTGGCCACTTTGCCTCGGATGCATCTCAGCATGCGGTGGTTCATGCACACTCGCTTATTGTATATGTGTGGACTACTGTTGCGACTTAGGAAACCAATGGTGTTGCGACCACGTATGTCTCCCTAAGAGGTGAAAATAAATGAAAAAAGGATAGAAAGAAAATCAAAAACTTTTATCTTTTTATCTTATAATTTAATTGAGATATTTTTTGTGGCACTTTAATCTGATTTCTAAGGGTGAAAAAGAGATGAACGATCCTGATGCTGATGCACTGGAATATCATGCACGCTATCGAGGCAAAATAGAGATAGGGTTAAAGGCACCGGTTCGGAGTTATAATGATTTCGCGATATGGTATACGCCGGGTGTGGCAAAGCCGAGCATGGCGATAAAGAACAGCCGGGAACGCGTGTACGAGTACACGAACAAGGGTAATTTCGTTGCGATAGTCACGGATGGGACGCGGGTATTGGGGTTAGGAGATGTGGGTGCGGAAGCGGCACTGCCGGTGATGGAAGGTAAAGCAATGCTGTTCAAGTATTTAGGTGGCGTGGATGCGTTCCCTGTTTGTCTGGCGACGAAGGATGCGGACGAGATAATAACAGTGGTGAAAGAGATAGCACCCTCGTTTGGCGGTGTGAATTTAGAGGACATAGAGAGTCCAAAGTGCTATTACATACTGGAGAGATTAAAGGAAGAATTGAATATGCCAGTATGGCATGATGACCAGCAGGGCACTGCACTGGTGATACTTGCGGGATTGATAAACGCGTTGAAGGTGGTGGGTAAGAACCTGAGCGATGTAACGATATCGCTGATAGGTGCAGGAGCTGCAAATATGAACGTTGCCAGATATGTGGGCATGGCAGGTGCGAAATACGGGAATATGATAATGGTGGATAGCAGGGGGATATTGAATTTGGACAGGAAAGACGTTAAGAGCGATAAAAACAAGTGGGAGATGTGCGAGAAGACGAACAAAGAAGGGAGAAGTGGCGGTATAAGAGAGGCAATGCGCGATACTGATGTCTGTATTGCGCTCTCTACACCTGGACCTGGCGTCATAAAGAAGGAATGGGTTGCGGATATGGCAGATAATGCGATTGTATTCACATGTGCGAACCCAGTACCAGAGATAATGCCATGGGAAGCGAAAGAAGCAGGTGCAAGGATTGTTGCTACCGGGCGGTCAGATTTTGAGAATCAGGTAAATAACTCGTTGGGTTTCCCCGCAGTCTTCAGGGGCGCTTTGGATGTACGTGCAACGTGTATAACGGACGAGATGTGCATAGCGGCAGCAGATGCAATAGCGAGCTATGCGGAAGAGAAAGGCATAAGCGAAGATTACATAATTCCAAAGATGGAAGAGCGCGAGATGTATGTGCGTGAGGCGGTGGCAGTGGGTATGAAGGCGATAGAGCAAGGAGTGGCGGAGAAGAAGATGAGCGCGGGGGTACTAGAAGAGGAAGTACGGAAGAGGATATTACTAATTACTAAGACACTGCCGTGATTGTTAACTTGTAGAAATTATTCCAAGTGCTATCCGGTGCTTCATTTTTACATCCAAATGTAAATCTTGTTATATTCTCGTGAACCGGAACTATTTGCTCTGGACGTATTCCGATGCTTATATCATGATTCGCTAGATAAATTTATACTCGTCAGTTTGATGCCCCCTGATGAACTGAAGAAAGGCACAGGTTGCTTCCGTCATCTCTCATCAATAGTATTGCATTTTCGGCTTTAATATTGCCCCAAGCGTCTGTTTCATACTGGTGCATTACATGCCACTCTTTCGCATTGTTCTTTAAATACTGAACACTCTCGGTGCGACTCCAAACTCTACCCAAATACGATTTGTCTGTCATACACCATGCCCACTTTCCAAATATCTGATAACCCGCTCCAACGTCTGAAGATGCTGTACTTATAGTTACATGAGCTGGAGATATCTTCATTTGCATAATAATTAATTCTACACCAGATATCTTGCTTTTACTTAATACTTTTTCTTCCTCCAATATCTCCAGATCAAAATCACAAGCAGGAGTAAAACCACAAACACAATAAAATAAAAAATGCCTATGGGGTGAATAGCAATACTCATAGCGGAGGAGGACACCCCTATCATCAAACTGCCTTCATGCCACAAACTTTTCTTTGTGTCTTTCATTTTTATCCCATCCTATTTTTTATCCTTTCCCTCTTTTGCACTCAGTCCCCGGCGTCTTTCTTCCCTTTATCCCCACACCTTTCGCATTATCTCTCTACTAAATATTTATTGGTGCTATTTGAACACTATTCCCGTCTCTTTATACCATAACACGAAATCCAAGTGCGATAATGGTATATGAATCCGCTCAGAGAAATCTTTCATCTCTCGTTCGAGCTCAAGGTATCTCCGTCTGGACAAACTCGCCGGTATCTCCTCTATCACTCCTAACAACTTCAAATTCTTCAGGATATGTCTATCAAGAATCGCAAGATCGGTTCCCAACCCTATGTTTCGCAGCAGATGGCTCGCCTCTTTATAGCCAAGTCCTTGCACATTGCCAGCCAGCCAATCTCTTGCGCCTCTAACATCATTAAATCCACATAGCCTGTTTTTTAGCCTTAGCTCTCCATCAACCATGAATTTACGCCTTGCCTCTATGATGTATTGTGCTTTGGTGGCTTTAAACCTCACGCCTATCAAGCTATTCGCGATTGATTCGCTATCACCCGTTAATAGCAGATTCTGCTTAGCAAGGTTCTCTACCGCGGTCCAGCAGAGTTCTGCTCTCGATTGTGGTGTGAGCAGGCAGAATACAAGTTCTTTGAATATCTCTTCCTCACTGCCTCTATCCTTCAGCTCTCGGAATTCCTCCAGTCTGGCTATTATCGCGGGTTTGATAGACTCATAGATCGAATATATTTCATCAGAGGCGCTACGACCAATCATATTCTCACGGGTTTTTGATTGTATATAAAGTTAAAGTATGAGTATAATATTTCTTTAGTAAAGCTTTCTTTTTGCTGTACTTCCGAAACTATGGAATTCCGAGCGCACATCGCCTCTTTAAACATGTTAGCGGGCTACCTATAAAAGATTTAAGGGATAAAGGGGGCAATTACGTATTAAATTTAAAAGAGGGTAGAGCCAGGAAGGTGTTGTTTCACTTCGTATACCAAAATGACATAAGAGGTATGATTTTATCCCTATTGACGCATAGAAAACGTTTAAAATGCCGATAGCTCACGCTATTGATGCTCGCGAAATACTACCGTCAAGGACGGATTAGACTTAGGAAGCGGCTAACTGACAGCTGAGTTCTATGACTCTATAATGGCTATTGTATCCTCCAGTGAGTATATTGCACCCTCAGGTATCCTTATTACGCCACTATTACTACGCAATAGTTAGGAAAGCATCGAAAAATAGCATTGCTTTTCTCAGCTATTTTTGGAGGACCAATAATCGTTATAACTATTTTCGGAAGCAGGGGCGTTCGGATTTACTACTGTCTATATAAAAACAATTACTGAATCATGTGTAACCATAAATTCAAAAGTAATTGCTCAATATCAAGTGGTTCTCAAGAGCAAAAATCGAAAATTTTAACCCGTGGTAAGACGTAAAATTAGTTACGGGACGAGAAGCGAAGTCGGAAAAGCCGCATGAGAGAACATGGTATCTATACTCGATACTTGTAAGAAGCAGATGGTCGGTTTCTTTGATTATATCAGCGATACATTTAGCATAGCTCATTTCACGTAATCATCTTTAATATCCGCCTTTTATTGCGTAGATACACCTGATTCTACCTTCACAACAATTATTCGTTCTTGCAGGGAAAGTTTATAAAGATATATAATCTTTTTTGTTTTGGCGACGTAAAATGGTATTAAGTATAGGAGAAAGACTTAGGGGGTTCCTGTTCAGCCCTTCGGAAACTTTTGACAACTCTAAGGACGATACGATTGGTGATGCCTTCAAGTATTTCGTGGTTATTCTGATGATATATGCATTGATCATTTCTGTCCTGGTCGCAGTGGCATTTTCGTGGTTCGCATCAATGTTGGGGATGCTCGGGATTCCTATGATGGCGCTAGGGGCAGCAGTGGGACCTTTGTTCGCAGTGGGCTTTTTTATCCTGATGCTCATGATCGGAATAATCAGTGTTTTCATTGATGGTCTCTGGCTTCACATCTGGGTATATCTCTTTGGTGGGAGAGAAGGAGTGGAAGAGACACTAAAGGCGGTGATGTATGGGGCAACGCCGGGGTGTTTATTCGGCTGGATCCCCTTAGTGGGACTAATATGGGCGGTTATTGTGGAGATTATAGGTGTACGGCAACTTCATGGGCTATCCACTGAAAAAGCAGTTCTTGCCGTGATTATTGCAATAGCTATTCCATTAATCATATACGCAGTTATAATCGCAGCGTTTATGGCGACGATGCCGGGACCAGGATTGGGACCTGGACCGGGTTTGGGACCGGGACACATGATCAGACCATGAATAGAATAGGAGGCTTTTGCTTCTCATATTATTTTTTCCCCTTTTCATGAAGTTGTTTTTGAAGCGTAAATGTCATATTCTCATCTCATCCTATTCACCGTATGTTTTTTTTCCATACCCGGGCTCAAAGCCACTCAGCACCTTCTTGAGCGCGCTCAAGCCAGAACTGCGAAGGAAATAGCATGGTTTATTTCGCATTTTGCATGCCTCTTTCACCATTCGACATGCATTGTGGCTGTTTATGTCAACCGGGCAAAATATAACATCGTTCTTCTCCACAATCCCTTCTATCTCCTTCTTACCACGCATACAATGCCCACCGTGATAACAGAATAGGCAGCCAAAAGACTCCGCTATCTCATTATAGCATAACTTCAGCGATTCCACACCTCCAATATAAGCAACACGGAGACCTCTAAGCTCGTTGTTCTTCTCCGCGTTGGTGTTAGCGTTAGCGTTGGCGTTGCATTCGCTACAATCCCAGGTGTGAGTGCGCTCCTCCTGCTCTACGTTCCTCCGCTCCGCTTTGAAGCTGAAGTGGCATGCCGATTTCTTTAGCAATTCCGCATTCTCCTTGCTCAACCTCCTTAGCTCCTTTCTCAAAAACGAGAGTTCTTTCTTAGTCTCTTCAACCTCTCTATCTGTGGCTTCTCCTTCTGCTTCCCTCAATCTCGCCCGTAATTGCTCATTCATCCGCCTCAGCTCCTCCAGCTCGTGCACAAGCTGCGTCTTCTCTGCTCTTATCTTTTCACGTTCCGCAATCAACTCATCCCTCTTTTGCTCCAGCCGCTCACATCTACGTCGCAGTTTCTCTCGTGCTTCCAATGCCGCAAACAGTTCTTTCGTTACCAACTCTGACTTGCCACCCGACCTGCGTGACAGTTCATCATAAAATCGCAATGCCTGGTGCTCTTTCAGATGAAGAGCACTTGCTATTCTTGATTCTATCTCTTTACCGCTGTTACCATCGTCTCCATTACTATTACTATCACTATTACCATCAGCATTACGTACCGCAAACCATATAAGGGCAGATAGAGGAACCCCTTTCAGGTTATTGTTATTGTTATCGTTATCCATTTTGCCATCCTCATCTCCATCCCCTTCTATAATCCTGCATATCGCTTCACTATCCAACCGCGCAACTTCTTTATAGGGTGCAAATCGCTTCTCCAATAACCGTTCCAATCGCCTGGCATGCTGGCTCTGCATCCTGCACAGCTGGATGAGCTGTTGATGCATCTCGTATGCACCCATGCTACTATTATGTTCAAGTTTCAAATCCTTATACAGCCCTTTCAGCACATCACCATTGTAAGTCAGCCCCAGGATTCTACAAACAGTGAAATGCTGCAGTTCCCATATCCGCCGCTTCTTCTCTACCATTTCTAACGCCTCCTCCCCCCTTATCCTTAGGTTGCCCTAAAGGTTGGAATTTAGGTACATAAATAATATCCCCTAAAAAGGTTCGGTTTTGGTAAAAAAGCCTAAAAATCAACTGATTTATCTATCTCTATCCGGCTATTTATCTACTTATACTATTCACCACTCGCTTTAACAGCGCTTTGTATTCCTCCTCCCTGTTTGGCGGGATATTCCTGAAGCTCATCCGCGCATGTGGATGATAATATCTATCAATGGATACCGTGCGAATCAGTGGCTCAATAGCAAAGTTCTTTATGCATGAGAGCATCTGTGATGCATAGTAATACACAATACCAAAGAATATAACCACATCATAATTGCCCTGTCCATCCAGACCGCGCCAGTTTGGGTCCCTTAGACAATTGGTGAGTTCATGCAGGTTGTAATATCTAACACTAACACCAACACCATCACCACCATCATACCCGCGCTCCACAAGCCCCCTTATGCTGTGTCCCGTTGCCGCAATTGGTATCCCCTTTTTGCTTATTTCTATCGCTATCTGTATAAAGAACTCATCACGTAGTATCTCTGAACCAACCACAAGTAGAGGTCTCTTCGCTCTCGATATATAGCGTCCTGCCACTTCTGGTGATACAACTTCCCCCGTATCAGGACCGGGGATATTCGCTACATCAAATGCTATCTCCATCTCTACCATTTAAATGAAACATTGAATTAAAAAATAAAAATATTTTAATAAATAGCTGGAATAAAGTTATATGATAAAAGTAGCGATAAATGGTTGGGGCAGAATAGGCAGGATAGTATTTAGAGCCGCATTAAAAAATGATGCAGATATAGATTTCGTGGCAATAAATAGCCATGCTGGAGAGGCGAGCTGGATGGCACATCTGTTAAAGTATGATTCTGTACATGGCGTCTGCGACTGCGATATAAAGACGGAGAAGGACAGACTGATAGTGAACGGTAAAGAGATACCGATATTCGCGGAGACAGAGCCTGATAAATTACCATGGAGCAAGTTGGATGTGGATGTCGTGGTGGAATCAACGGGTAAGTTCAGAAGCCGTGAAGACGCATCAAAGCATATCGCCGCTGGCTGCAAGAAGGTTATAATAACCGCACCTGCGAAAGACCCTGATGTGACTGTAGTGCCCGGAGTCAATGACGAGATGTATGACCCTGCATCACATAATATCATATCCCTTGCCAGTTGCACCACCAATTGCCTGGCGCCAGTAGCGAAGGTGCTGGAAGATGAGTTTAGGATAACAAAAGCGTTCATGACTACCGTTCACTCATATACAAGCGATCAAAGATTGCTTGATGGGCGACATCGTGATTTGAGACGGGCTCGTTCGGCTGCAATGTCAATAGTGCCGACGACGACCGGTGCAGCAGCGGCGATAGGAGTGGTAATGCCCTCTCTTGCAGGGAAGATGGATGGCATATCGCTGCGTGTGCCCACTTTTGATGCTTCTATTGTTGACCTTGTGGCTGAGGTTGGACGAGAAGTGAGCCCGGACGTGGTGAATCAAGCCTTTGAAACGGCGTCAAAGGGCTCTCTAAAAGGTATCCTTAGTATCACTTACGAGCCTCTTGTATCCGTGGATTACATCGGTACGAATTATTCTGCGGTTGTTGATGCGGGTTACACGAATGTGCGTGGCGGTAACCTGGTGAAGGTACTCGCCTGGTATGACAACGAGTGGGGGTATTCATGCAGAGTGGTGGACATGCTGAAGCAGATAGAAGATAAGGGGTGCTAATAGAAAGGGGGCAAAGTAATGAATGAGGATTTAAAAGAGTTCCTGACCATTGACGATCTCGATGTGGAAGATAAGACGATCCTCTTCAGGGCTGATATAAACACGGTGGTTGTAGACGGGAAAGTGCAGATGAAGGAGCGAATAGAGGAGAATGCAAAGACAATCCGTGAACTTTCAGCAAAAAAAGCGAAGATTGTTATTCTCGCACATCAAGGTCGTGTAGGAGGTGCGGATTTCCTACCTCTGGAGCAGCATGCGGAATTACTGAGGAACTTCGTAGATCTGAGGTATATTGATGATATAATGGGACCTGCGGCGCGCGATGCAATAAGAAAGCTCTGCGATGGTGAAGTTCTACTATTAGATAATGTGAGACTACTTGCGGAAGAGACGCTTCAGAGGACGCCGGAGGAGCATGCAAAGTCAATATTCGTGCAGAAGCTCGCGCCACTCGCAGATATCTACATAAATGATGCTTTCTCTGTAGCACACAGGTCGCATGCATCGGTGGTTGGCTTCCCGAAGGTGCTGGAATCAGGTATAGGGCGATTAATGGAGCGTGAGTTGAGAGCACTGCGAAGAGCAGTCCATAGTATAAAGAGACCTTGCATCTATGTTCTCGGTGGCGTGAAGTCCGAGGAGGTATTTGAGGTCATGGAACACACATTGAAGCGAGGTAAAGTAAATGAGATACTCACCGCAGGCGCGCTTGGTACTTTATTCCTGTATGCACGCGGTATAATTGAACCGAGCGAAGAGGATAAGAGGAACAGGAACTTCATGGAGAACCTGGCAAGGGCGAAGCGGATTCTGGAGCTCGGGGGAGATAGGATAAAGTGCCCGAAGGATGTTGCAGTGGAGGTGAATGGTAAGAGGAAAGAGATACCTGCTAATTCTGTAAAGCCAAAGCAGAACGTGTACGATATAGGCGAGAAGACGGTGAAAGAGTATGCGGAGGAGATAAAAGGAGCGAAGACGGTGATAATGAAAGGACCAGCAGGCTGGTACGAGCGTGAGGCATTCAGAAAGGGTACGGAGGAGTTATTGCGTGCGCTCTCTTCCTCTGATGCTTTCTCGCTCATCGGCGGCGGGCATACCTCAGCTGCTATGAGTACTCTTGGAATAGACAAACAAAAGTTACCACACGCTCACGTCAGCCTTGCAGGTGGTGCATTCTTACGCTATCTACTGGAGAAGAATCTGCCAGGGATAGAAGTACTGAAGATGAGGTGAAGAGATATTGAATGCCGGAGGTGAATTACGCACCCGGCTTCTCTAATAGTTTCTCCTTCGCCCTTAGCTCTCCACTTCTCGAATGCGGCTCACGAACCAATCTATCTGCCTGTTTCTCCATCTCCCTTGCTTCAAAAGCGAGTTTCGACGCTTCTCGGAGTAATTCATGGGCCGCCGCCACCATTGGTATATAATCCATGGGGTCCTTCATCACAAAACAACCGCGTGCATCCATCTCCGCTACACGTTCCAGCATATTATAAGCGGCAATTGCCTTCGCCTTTGCATACGGATTCGAGAACTTAGCCCGCTCTACTGCTTTCTCCGCTGTCACTATCATCTGTGGTAATTCCACCTCCTTATCCTTACCAGCCTTTAGCGCTTCTATAACTCTGTCAATCTCTTCCTGCAGCAATCTCATAACACCCGTGACAGATAGAACCGAAAGGGCGTCTGAATTGAAGATGCTCATCTCGACAGGGTCTAAAAACTCCCGCCTTGCCCCTATCATCGGATCACCTGGTATTATCAGATACCCAAAACCATTCTCCTTCAGCTCATTCGTAGCCTTCTTCGCTGGACCGTCGGAGATGACAATACAAGGTTTGCCACGCTCTCTTACCATATTACGTGCGCGCTTGGGACCAGGGAGAGCAGCGTTTGGACTTATCACCACCACCATATCAGGGTCCCAATCGAGTAGTCGCGCGGTATCAGCTGCTACTTCTGGCGTCATCTTTGCACCTGTGCCCAGCACTCGAACGTCTATATCCTCTCTATCTGCTCGCTCGTCCAGCAACAGGTCCACCATCCTTGAAGTAGCTATATTCCCCAACTTCACAAATCCTATCTTTATCATCTGTGATCACTTTTTAATGTTGCTGCTGTGCTATAAAAAAACTTGCTATTTATATCACCATAAATGGTTCAAGGTTATCGAAAGTATTTTTAGCCGTGATCCGATTTATGAATAGATAGAGATGATAAGGAGAGTGGGTTTGGAGGGTTCCTTCGCGGTTGCTGAGGCGGTTCGA
This sequence comes from Methanophagales archaeon, assembly GCA_021159465.1. Taxonomy (NCBI): domain Archaea; kingdom Methanobacteriati; phylum Methanobacteriota; class Methanomicrobia; order Candidatus Methanophagales; species Candidatus Methanophagales archaeon. The sequence continues at coordinate 6,921 of JAGGRR010000166.1, read as the reverse complement.
ATGGCAAACGCAGACGTCATAGCTGCCTATCCTATCACACCACAGACTCATATCGTTGAACGATTGGCAGAGATGATCGCAGAAGGAGAGCTGGACGCGGAGTTTATCTGTGTTGAGAGTGAACATTCGGCGATGAGCGCATGTGTGGGTGCTTCTGCAGCAGGTGCGCGCGTTTTTACCTGCTCGGCAGGTCAGGGCTTAGAATTGATGCATGAAGTGCTCTACATACCATCTTCAATGCGATTGCCCGTGGTTGCTGTTGCAGCTAACAGGGCACTGTCTGCCCCGCTATCTGTCTGGTGCGACCATTCGGATGCAATGTCACTCAGGGATACAGGGTGGATACAGATGTTTGCAGAGAACAATCAGCAGGCATTTGACCTCACTGTCTGTGCTTTTCGTATAGCCGAAGGTGTTCTGTTTCCTGCAATGGTTCATATTGATGGCTTCTTCCTTTCGCATGTGATTGAAGATATGGAGTTACCTGCTGATGAGGCGGTCAGGGATTTCATACCTGATTATGAGCATCCTTTTGTTTTAGACCCGGACAATCCTGTGAGTATGGGCTGCTATGCCCCTCCCTTTATATACCCGGAGACGAAGAAGGCGCAGGAAGTGGCATTTGAGCAGACGAAATCGGAGATAATAGATGTATGGAATGACTTTGGGCGTGCTTTCGGACGTCATTATTCGCCTGTGGAGCTGTATCGTATGGAAGACGCACGAATTGCACTCTTGACAATGGGTAGTGCCAGTGAGACGGCGATGATAGCTGTGGATGAGATGCGAGAAGAAGGGGAGGCTGTAGGGCTCATAAGACTGCGCCTGTGGCGTCCTTTTCCATTTACTGAGCTCAGGGATGCAGTAAAGAACGTTGAGCTTATTGTCGTTCTGGACAGAGCGGTATCATTTGGTATGGGCGGTCCTGTCTGTTCAGAGGTAAGATCCACGTTATACCAGATGGAGAATAAGCCGCACATCATTGGCTTCATTGGTGGGCTTGGTGGCAGAGATATCTCGATTGAGGAATTTAAATACATGGTAAAGCGAGCACAGGAACGTGCGAAAAAGAGAGAGGAGGAAATAGAGAAGACCGAGTTGTTTGGGATACGGGAGTAAAAAAAGATATGGATAAAGAAGATTTGTTTATACCACGATTGGTAACGACAGAAGAGATCTTCGCACCCGGGCATCGTGCCTGTATAGGCTGTGGTGAAGCACTTGCTGTCCGACTCGTGTGTAAGGCACTGGGCAAGAACGTGATCATCGTTAATGCAACGGGATGTGTAGAGATTATCTCGTCACTGCTGCCCAAGACTTCCTGGCGTGTTCCATGGATACATACCATATTTGAGAATGTAGGGGCTGTGGTCTCAGGCATAGAAGCTGCATACAAAGCGCGTATTCGAAAGGGCAGGATATCACCGAAGGATGTTAAATTCGTCGGCTTCGCGGGCGATGGTGGCACCTCTGATATCGGCTTACAGGCATTGTCGGGTGCGATGGAACGAGGTCATAATTTCCTTTATGTCTGCTTCGATAACGAGGCGTATATGAATACCGGGATACAGCGGTCTTCTGCTACACCTTACGGTGCATGGACTACCACCGCACCGGTGGGGGAGAAGCAGCCTCTGGGTCAGATGACATGGAAGAAGAATATGCCAGAAATCGCAGTTGCACACCGGATACCGTATGTAGCAACAGCATGCCCTTCCTATCCGCTGGATTTGATGGATAAAGTGCGCAGGGGTTCGGATATAGAAGGACCTGCTTATATTCATATATTATCGCCCTGCCCCACAGGATGGCGAGCTTCTCCGAATCTGACAGTGGAACTGGGGCGTCTAGCGGTAGAGACCGGTATCTTCCCGCTTTATGAGGTGATTGATGGGGAATACCGGCTGAGTTTCGAGCTATCAGAGCTGAAGCCGGTACGTGAGTATATAAAAAAACAGGGCAGGTTCAGGCATCTCTCTGATGATACAATAGAGAGAATACAGGCGCGTATAGAGGAGGATTATACGAGATTAAAGAGCAAAGCGGAAACGGGACTGTAACGGTAACGGTAATGGTAATAGTTGTAGGTTCCGGCGCAGGAGGTGCAACAGTAGCGAAAGAACTGACTGCTAAGCATATACCTGTGAAATTGATCGAGCGGGGACCGGAGATAGAGGAGAATGGCGCTTTCAGATACTACACCGCTAATAATACCGAATCGGAAGTGAAAGTTCTGCGAGCGATATGTTTGGGTGGCAGCACAACGGTATCAGCCGGTAACGGCGTGAGATGCCTAGAAACGGAATTGAGAGAAGCAGGTATTGATTTAAAATCGGAATTTGAGTCTGTGGAACGTGAACTCGGTGTCTCTGTTCTACCTGATGCTTTATTTGGTGAAGGAACAAAGCGGATTATGGAAGCTGCGGAGCGTCTCGGCTTCAAGATGGAGAAAATGCCGAAGTTTATAGACGCAGATAGATGCAAACCCGATGGTAGATGTGTATTCGGGTGCTCGGAGGGTGCTAAATGGACCGCATTGAGATTTGTGCATGAGGCACAGAGCGAGGGTGCGGAGATAATTACGAATACACCTGTAGATGAGGTGGTGGTGAAGAGCGGGAAAGTGAAAGGTGTCAGGTGTGGGAACCGGATATTCTCAGATGATACAGTTGTTCTTTCCGCTGGCGCTATTGATACGCCGTTGTTATTGGAAAAACTCGGACTCACCACCTCCTCACGATCTCTATTCGTTGACACTTTTATAACAATCGGGGGTATCCTCAAAGGTATAGGACTCAACAGGGAAGTGCCAATGAATGGATACCTGAGATTGGAGGGTTTCATGCTCGCACCGCATTTCTCGAAGCATCTTGTGGAAGCGCTGGCGATGAGAGGCATAAAAGCTTCTCACGCGGACATCATCGGTATAATGGTGAAGATAAAGGATGAAGAGAAGGGGGTTGTTAATGTGGGTGAAGGTGCGGGTGTGAGCAAGGGTGTAACAGGTCGTGATGCAGCGAAATTATCAGAAGGAGCTTCTATTGCCGGTTCGATACTGGAGGCTGCAGGTGTTGATCCCCGAACCTTCGTCGCCACACCGCTAAGAGGTGCGCATCTGGGAGGGACTGCGAGGATTGGAATTGCAGTAGATGGAAAACTGGCAACAGAGGTAGATGGGTTATATGTGGTAGATGCGTCGGTCCTTCCAGCATCACCCGGTGCACCTCCTATACTGACAATCGTGGCACTTGCTAAGTATCTCTCAAAACGGCTCTCATAGTCGCCTTATAAGTGCACGTTCGTGGAACTTTATGGAAAGCATCAGGAAGATAACGGCAGAGACGATAAGCAGTGTGAAGTCCAGGTATAGCGGGTAGTAAGAGTAACCACTGATAGAGAATCGTGCGATGTCGGTGAAGTATGTGAGCGGAGATAATGATGCGATAGCCACACCCCACTGCGGAAGGGCTTCAATCGGGATGAATACCCCACTTATAAAGATGAGCGGGAACTTCACCAGTGTTGATAGCATCATGACGTTAGATACAAGGTCTGTCGGTATAGTGGAGAACAGGAGTCCGAGGGAAGAGAAAGAAAACGCACCTATGACTATTGCTATACTCAGAATGACCGGCGCCCTGACGCAAACGCCGAACGCAAGACCTATGATAACCGGAACGATGGATATGACGACCCCAAATAAGAACGATGCGAGTATATCCCCAAATATCATTGTCCTGACGGTCAGGGGGCATGAGACAAGCCTTTCGAGTGTCTTCATCTGTGTCTCCCATGGTGCAATCACGGGTGATACAGAGGTGGAAGTGAAGAATAGGGTCATTGCAATAAGTCCTGGTATAAGGAACTCAGGTGATAGTTTCCTATCTATACAAAATGCTAAGAATAGGAATAGCGGGAATAAAATCCCGAATATCACAACCGGACCTTTCAGGTAGTACATCTGGATGTCCTTTTTTGTTATAGCCCATGCTTTTCTAAGTTGTGTTATCATCATGTAAACCTCCTTCTCCTTCTCCTTCTCCTTCGCCTGTGAGTCTCAAAAATATGTCCTCCATGGTTGGAAAACATACATTCATGCTCACTATCTTCAATCCACTATGCAATGCGAAATCAACAAGTGAGCATATCGTATCGTGTGGTTCGGTCGTGTATAGCCTGTATCCATTCCTTACACGCATTGCATCCGGGAATACAACCAACTTAGCATCCCTGTTGAATACAACGTCAACTGCGAGCGCGCCTCCTATCCGCTGCCTCAAGTTGTCTGGACTATCAATCGTCACAATCTTACCGCGGTTTATGATCCCAATTCGCTCACAGAGCTGGTTCACTTCCCCCATGTTGTGGGACGTGAGGAAGACCGTCTTCCCTGCCTTCGACAGTTCAATAATCTTCTCCCTTATCAGCCTCGCACTCATGACATCGAGACCCGAGGTTGGTTCATCAAGAAATAGCAATTCCGGGTCGCTCACAAGTGCCATTGATAGCATAAGCCGCTGTTTCATACCCTTCGATAGCGTCTTTACCTTGCTATCTCGCCTCTCATAGATACCAAACTCCTTAAGAAGCTCTGCTGTCCGTATCTCCGCCTCTCGTTTCCCAATTCCGTAGAGCGATGCGATGAGCATCATATTCTTCCATGCAGAAAGATCTGGATATGCATTTGCTGCCTCTGGCACAACGCCAATCAACTCCCTTGCCTTCAGCGTCTCAGCCACAACATCAAACCCCATAACGCTCGCATTCCCTCCATCTGGCTTTATCACACCGGTTAGCATCCGCACTGTTGTGGTCTTCCCTGCGCCATTTGGACCGAGGAAGCCGAATATTTCACCCCTATGCACAGTAAAGGAGATACAATCAACTGCCTTGAGCCCATTAAAAGTCTTCTCAAGCGCTTTAACTATTATAGCTTCATTCATTCATCCATACCTCCATCAAGCAGGTCAATCACTATCTGCCGGGACTTGAGCTTCCATAGCTTCTCTGGTGCTCCACCACCTTCATCTAAGTAGCCAGCAACCTCGAGTATCCCCGCCTTCTTGAGCTCTGAGAGGTGATAATACAGACACGATGTGTTTATCCCCCCTCTGCTACCGAAATAACGTTGTATCTCCTTTGTGCTTCGTGTATCCTCACCAATATACTCGATGATTCTCCATCTGGTGGGGCAGTGAAGCGCTTTCAAGAGCATCCTAAACCGCGCTCCTCTCCATTCCCCTTTTATCCCTTTTATATGACCATTATCACACATGACTTGCTTCGATCCATTGTTATAACATTATAATAATATATTAAAATATTCGAGTGATATACTTGAGTTAATAGAGGGCGCTATATTGACGGGCGGAGGAAGAGAAGAGGACGAATAGATGCCGTTTCCTAAGGTATTTCTCTGTTCCTGCCGTGGAATTCTATTTTTTGCATGACGGACAAAATCTACTCTATTGCTCTATCAACCACTTCCACAGTTGTGTTACTTTTATCTTCTTATTCCCCTCCTTTAAGTCCTCTTCTTGATCCCACGTTATCATCAGCAGATTTTTGCAGTTCAGCTCTCTGCTTGCCTTCAATAAACTGCGTATTTTCCTTTTTTTGTTCTCTGGCGTTAATGCGTAAATTACCTGAATCAGTTGATTTATTTGGGTCCCCTCTTTTATTATAAAATCTACCTCTCTCTCTTGATAGTCTTTCCAGTAGAATACTTCCAGTAACGGATTACTGTTCGTCTTTCTCTGTAATTCTAAAAAGACTATATTTTCTATCAATTTCCCCTTATTTTCAGAATGTCTCAGTGTTTTTGTTAAGCCTGTATCACAGAGGTATATCTTTTTGGGGTAGGATTCTCTCAAGTGTGGCTTTTCCGAGTACTTTCGCAAGAAGAAGAAAAATGCGGTATCTTCCAGCTTTGATAAGTAATCATAAACAGTATTTTTTGAAACTCGCACACCCATGCTTTTAACCCTGTTAAACAGGGCATTTACAGAGATCTCGTTTGTAAAATTGCGAATGGTGAAGGAATGCAGAACCCTTGCAAGTTCGACGTTCTTTATCTGGTGCTTTTCGATAAAATCCTTGAACAGGATTAATTCAGCATACTCTTTCAGAATTTTTACCTTCTCTTTACTCAAAACAACTTCGGGAAATCCACCAAATTCCATGTATTCCTGCAAATAATGTTTTATTCTCGCAGACGCATCTCTGCTCATATATTTCTCTATCTTCAATCCTTTTGCCTTTGAAAATTCTCTAAAACTGAATGGAAGCAGGAGATAGGAGAGCGTTCTCCCTCTGAGCTGTGTGGCAATCTCTTTGCTCAGAAGTTTTGAGGATGAACCTGTAAGGAAGGTTCTATACCTTTTCAGGTCATGAAGTTCTCGCACGACAATTTCCCAGTTCTTTACGTTCTGTATTTCATCCAGGAGGAGAGCCCCCGGCTCTTTTCCGTAGATTTCGATATAAGTTCTTATTATATCCCTCAACTCAGTATGTTTTACACCGTAAAGTCTGGAGTCTTCAAAATTTAAGTAAATATAATCGCTCATTTCCCTATAAAGCTGAAATAAATAGTAAGTCTTTCCCGCTCTTCTCGGACCAATTATCGATATGACAAAACTGGAATCTAACGGAACAGATAGCTCTCGCTCCATGAGTGCGAGTTTGAAATTTTCGTACTCTTTCAGGTAGTCAACTATATCTTCTTTTTCCATGTGTGTTTATTGCATTTAGGGAAACTTTTTACATAATTTTTCCCTCTCGAGAATACAGTTACGCGTATCATATATAAACGGAAATGAAATCACCATAGAATGCAGCGATGAAGAAACTGGCAGTGAGATACATAAATTTCCCGGTTATCTGCACCTTTCTCGCTTCCATTTTTATACTTTCACCATCACT
>JAGGRR010000165.1 GCA_021159465.1 Methanophagales archaeon | reverse complement strand
CACTCACCCGTTAAAAACCTCCTTGATAGTTCTATTACGTTCATTACGTTCGTCCGGCGTGCAGGCGCTCTATGTGATGTGAAAAAGGTATATCAGGTATTTCAGCTATTATCGCACTTCCACTCCCTCCACATCTGACTTCCTCGCGCCGGGCAGCCGCTTCAGCTCCTCTGGTACCTTCACCCTGAGCACATTTGTGGAGCGAACGTGATAAACAGGGTCCCCGGTCATCGGGTCATATTCCTCTGTACGAACTATACTGCTAACTATTGTCTTGAATTTCAATATCGTCCCGTCCTCCAGTTTATATTCATTCCAATCCTCTTTCACTGTCTCGAAATCAACATCCATCGCTTCTATCTCCCTACCATCAGGCAACCGTACCTTCAATTTCTTCACCTTCTACCTCTTATGTTGATTGTTCAATAATAAACAAAAACCCTTGAAGTTTTAAGATTTTTAGTTTTACATTACATAGTTCATAGTTCATAGCTCATTTCTCCAGTACAGCTATGTATCGTATCAAACTTCTATGAACCCTGTATTCATGCCGCTCGAGGATATTGAACTTGAACTCCCAATTCGAGAACAAAGAGTAAAGAGTGGGGGAATTGAAGACGATAACCGCCTTTCTTCCTCGCTTCAGTACCCTGTATACTTCCCCTATCGCCTCTTCATACAGGCGTTCTATGAATGATGCGCGAGATTTGGCATTGATATCTCCCGAGATCAGTGACACGCGCCCATACGGCAGATCGGTCACAACCGCATCCACGCTGTTTACCCTCAGGGGTATGTCAGTGGCGTCAGCAGTGATTAAATGCCCCTTCAGGTGATAAAAAAGCAGATTCTGGCTCGCACCCCGAACCATCTTCGCCTGTATATCCATACCTATGGGGGTGGCACCTACCATGCCCGCTTCTATCAATATTCCTCCAGTTCCACAGAACGGGTCAAGAAGGATATCTTCTGCTTTCACTGCGCTCAAATTCACCAAAACCCGTGCTAACTTCGGCATTATCACACCGGGTGAGAAGAAAGGTCTCAGATGCGGTTTCCGCTGCTCGTATCGTTTCTTTTCTATACTGTGGAGCAGCAAAGCAAGAAAGCACTTATGGCGTGTGAAGAGTAGTACAAAAGTCTTCTTCGGTTTCTTCAGGTCCACTTCGTAGCCCATTCGCTTTATCAACGCTCCCACTTCTCGCTCCAGCTCCTTATGCTGATACCCTCTCTGCATTTGCATTTGC
>JAGGRR010000164.1 GCA_021159465.1 Methanophagales archaeon | reverse complement strand
AGGCTTACTTTATCCCTGAAACCCAAAGAAAAGGCAATGTCAATCAAAACGACACTGACAGAGTAAATCTATGTATTTTTATCTAAGGATATGGCTAAAACAAGTTTCATACCGATATAATAGCCTTTGGACCTGGAATAAGCCCATTTATAGTCCTTATCTTTTAAATCTTCACTCTTATACTTCTTTCTGAACCTGTTAATATCCACCGTCAAATTGGTTGTATCTCCAATTATTATCGTTTTTACGATCTTTCGCTTTCCACAAACGGCGTTTACGGTTCTCAACACCATATCTACAAACTGATCGACTGTAAACCTGTTAATCTCGTTATGAGCGTAGCAAGTTCCTGTATGCTTATCATTCTACCAGAAGCGATATTATAAACGCCTGTTGCATCACTATTCATAGCAAGAATATTCGCATTCACTACATCCTTGACGAAAGTGAAGTCCCTGGTCTGTTGACCATCGCCATAGATAATCGGTGGTTCTCCTCTCAGGACCCTGGACACAAACCTGGGAATGACCGCTGCATATTCCGAGTGAGGGTCCTGTCTGGGTCCATAAACATTGAAATAACGCAGCGAAATGGTATTCAAGCCATAAACATCATTAAATTCTTGATGGAGACACATAAAGGTGTTTTGTGAGCAGATTTAAATAGGATGTTGAAGAATAAAATTATTGAGCTTTGATAAAGAGGGTAAAGATGTTAAAGATAAAAGAGGAGGATTTGCAGTATATCTATCAAAAGAACGAGAAAAAGGGAGTAATTATGGATATTCAAACGTTCAAAGCGTTAATGGAGATGCTGGAAGATTACGAAGACGCGGAGGATTTCGAGGTCTTGAAGAATGAAGAAACAATAGACTACGAAGAATATCGAAAGAGCAGGTTGAAGCGGGATGTATGAGATCAAGATTAAGAAGAGTGCAAAGAAAGACCTTGATGACCTTGACGATAAGATGTATGTTAGAATTGATAGAGCGATCCAAGGACTGAGAAATGACCCTTTTCCAAGGAGTATAAAGAAGCTGAGAGGAGAAGAAAATAGGTACAGAATCAGAGAAGGGAAATACAGAATACTTTATGAGGTTGACCAAAAGAATAAAACAATTGTCATTTATCGGATTAAGCTAAGGAAGGCTGCTTATGATTAAATTAAGAAAGTGTGCAAAAACCTGCTTTGCTTGTAGGGGGGACTTGAGGTTGTTGAATTCGGAATGTGGAAAGATAGGCGGTTCGAGCCCGGTATTCAGAAAGAAGCATACATTTTTAAGGTGCCATGCATCACGTTACGAGAGAATACGGAATGGGTTGAAACTGTAGAGGATGGCTGGAATCTTTTGGTTGGTGCGGAAAGCGAGAGGATAGTGGGGATGGGCGATGTACAGTCTCTTGCAAAACTTTATCTATTATCCCATCTCATTCTGCTCTATGAGGGGAGAACGAATATCAATCAGGAACTTTGAAGAGGTCAGGTCACAGCTTGTGAGTGAGAAGGATCCCGTGGTGAAGCAGAAACTCTCTTTTCTCGTTGTTGCAGGAGAAGATTGTCTATTGTCTGTATTTTGAAAGAGCTGTTGAGGCGAGTTGTATCGATATTACAACTGAAACCACATATAAAAAA
>JAGGRR010000163.1 GCA_021159465.1 Methanophagales archaeon | reverse complement strand
TTCTTTTTAACCCATAATCATCTCTGTTGCGCCAAAAATTGGCGTGTTTGTAGCCACAAATCACGCCGAAAGCACAATATCGCCTATTTTTCTTAATTTTATCTCCCACTACATGGTTTCTACCAAAACCAAGTAAATTAAACCGGGTAAAAACCGTAAATCATTTAAATATATAACCCATATATTTTAACCCATATGAGAAATATCCCACCGAAAGTCCTGAAGACATTCGAACGCATGAAGAAGAAAGAGCCATCTCACATAGAGCTGAAAATCATCAAAAACAACTACTATGTCTATCGTGCAACGAGCGAATGGGATAAAGAGCGCAAGAAGGTCAGGAAAATAACCGAGTACATAGGCTCGATAGATCAAGGCGGTATCTTCAGGAAGAAGAGGGAGAGGTCACGGATTCAAGAGTATGAACGAGAGGTTTTTGAGTATGGAAATGGCGCGCTTGCCCATCATATGATAAAGGATCTGGAAGGTCTCCTGGCTAAAAATACGCCCTATTGCAACGAACTCATTGCCACTGCTATAATCAAGGCGATTGATCCGAAGCCGTTAAGGCTGTTTGCTTCCAGATGGGAGAAGCTGTATCTCTCCAAGCTGATCGATGTCAGCCTTACTCCAAAGCATCTTTCGTCTGTCTTAAGCAGCACAGGAAGGGACATCCATATATGGTATGACCTCTTCTCAAAACTTGCCACCAGAGAAGATATTCTGCTTTATGACTTAACATCCGTCTTTACCTATTCAAAGAACATAAAACTCGCGGAGAGAGGATACAACGCAGACCACGCATACATCAATCAGATCGGCGTAATTATGGCTTTTTCATCCATTACAAAGCTGCCCGTTGGAGTAGATGTCTTTTATGGCTCTATGAAGGATATAACAACAGTTAGAGACTTTATTGAACGATTCCCGAAGAAAGACATTGGTTTTATCTTTGATCGCGGATTCTCATCGTATGGACTGTTGAATGATCTCAGGGAGGATGGAATACACTATATCGTTCCTCTAAGGAAGAATTCAACGCTCATCGATCTCAGATGGATGCGGTGGAGAGGGTCGTTCCTGTATAGGGGTAGACCTATTCGCTGGGGTACAAAAGGGACTGAGTATGGCACTTTATTCGCTTTTGAAGACCCTCTGCTTAAAGGTGAGGAAGAACAGGCGCTTCTCAGGAAAGTGGAAGCGAATAAACTGACGATGGCTATGTTTGAGCAGAAACGCAGACTTGCAGGTGTCATATGTTTGGTCTCGGACATGGATAAAGATGGAATCGATATGTTCGATATGTATAAGGGTAGAGAGGATGTGGAACTGGTATTTGATACGATGAAAAATAGATTAGAGTCAGATAAGACGTATTTGAGATCCGACGAGGCGGTAAGAGGGTATTTCCTGGCAACATTTCTTGCTATGCGGATATACTTCAAGATCTTGAAGAGTTTGAGAGAAAAGGGACTCACAAACAAGATTTCTGTCGAGGAAGTGCTATTTGAGCTTTCAAAGGTCACAAAAATTGTTGAAAAGAGTGGAAGAGAGTACTTCGCTAAGATCCCGAAGAGAGCAAGACAGATGTGTTCATTGTTCCCTGAGGTTCTACCTATGGGTTAACTTGCGGAGTTACGGT
>JAGGRR010000162.1 GCA_021159465.1 Methanophagales archaeon | reverse complement strand
TTTATAGAGGCTTAGTGAAGAGTTTAAAGGCAAAACTTGAAAATTGGGAGAAATACAAGCCGATCAGAGGCATGATAGGGGATATATTCAAATTAGCGAAAAATACTTTCTCTTTAAAGAATTTGCATCGCTATACGAAGCGTTCAGTCAAAAAGTTCGTCTGTCTGCATGTACTTTTGGTCGGGATAGTGGTTTCGTTGGGTATTAACTCAAAGGAGGAATTACAGAAGATTGCTGAATGGTAGTCTGTGGAGGGGGCTGTAATGTGTTATATAGAAATATATTTACACCTTCTTGGTGGAATGGAGGTTAAATCACAAAAAGAAAGCTTTACCAAAGAAATATCATACTTTATGTGCTATAAAAATAAAAGGTTAAAAGGTTGGAGCTGACCCCCAACCCTTTTATTTTATTCTCTACCGCTATTGACTCGACTCCTATCCATTCACACCCACAGCACTCCGTGCGTTAGATAGATAAACAGATAGAGTGCGAAAAGCACAAGTGCTAACAGCACACCTGTTCCTATCGCCACTCTCGGCACTTCGCCTGGATACCTCTGCTTGAGCTCTTCCAGATCATGTGCGTATTGCATGTACGTAGGATTGAAAGGTCTCGTTACCACTGCACCCACCATAACTATCAGTATTCTTGATGCCAGCGTTGGATTCCTGCTGAACCATACGACTGCATCAGCGAGTTTCAGCACGCTTTTATCAATGAAATTCGCAACTGTCATTAACGGCTGCTCGCAGAACCATATAAATCTCCTGCCCACCTTCCGGTAGAGGTAATCTATATCCCTTGTTACCCGCTCGTGCGGTGAGAATGCGAATTGCAACGTGAAGAACCCCACTGCGGTCATCGCCAGTAACTCCAGCGTGCTTATTGTATGCCCAAGTGCGTATGGATGGAACTGTAACGCTACCTCTCTATAAGGGAGTATTTCGTAAAGGACTCGCGGATACACACCGATAAATACGCATAAGAAAGCGGTAACGCTCATTGGTATAAGCATAGATAACGGTGCTTCTTTCGCTTCTATTTCTTCGTTTCGCCGGAAGAACGTGAAATAAGTGAGTTTCAGGAAGGACAGGAAAGTGCCTACCGAAGCCAGTATCAAAGCAAGTGCAAGGATACGCATGTGCGACAGTTCCGCTGCGTGGATTACCATGCTTTTACTCACGTATCCATTAAAGCCCATCACGCCCGAAATAGAAAGAGCTGCTATCACACATGTTATTGTCGTTATCGGCATCTTCTTTGCCAATCCACCGAGTTCCGTCAGGTTACGCCTGCCTGTACTGTATATCACCGCACCCATGCACATGAACAGCAGTGCCTTATACAGGATATGATTGAAAACGTGCGCGATTCCTCCGTTTATCCCTATATATGTGCCTATTCCTATCCCCGCCACCATGTAACCGACCTGACTCACGATATGGTAAGAGAGAAGTTTCCTCACATCGTTCTGCAGCAGTGCGAATACAACGCCGTAGAGAGCCATCACACCACCCATGTATGCCACCGCTTCTACACCCGGGAAAGTCCTCGCAAGTACGTACACACCCGTCTTTGTTGTATATACCGACATGAATACAGCGCCAGCTATCGTTGCCTTCGGATATGAATCCGGCAGCCATGTATGTAATGGTATGAATGCGGTGTTCACACCTATCCCTATAAGCAGTAGCACGTATCCGATCCCGAGCTCTACCGGTCCTACTGCAATGGAGCCTGTATTCGTGTAATGTATCAGTATTCCTCCGAGAAAGACGCAGCCTCCAAACAGGTGATATATGATATATCGCATCCCTGCATTCGTCGCACGCTCTGTCCGGCTGTACCATATCAACCCGAGCGAAGAGAACGCCATTATCTCCCAGAAGATATAGAGTGTAAAGAAATCACCCGCGAATACCGCACCCAGCGCACTGCCAAGGTATAACAGAGCACATACATACTCTCCATTCTCTCTTACTACATCCAGCCCGTATATTATAGCACCAGCGCCGATTATGGCGAATATGTAGCCCATTATAAGGCTCAATGAATCTGCATGCAGGAATGTCAGCTCAAGTCC
>JAGGRR010000161.1 GCA_021159465.1 Methanophagales archaeon | reverse complement strand
CTGCAATACAAAGCAGCTTTTTACGCTGGTATTTGTCTTCTTTTCTTATCCACTTTCAATTCTCCACACTGACTCTTCACAGTGTTTCCACTTTTTATCCTTTCTATGAGTTCTAATAAATTAATAACCCATAAAATAAAAAAGTGATATAAGAACAAAAATAGAGACAATAGCCGCTGTGGCTCAGTGGTAGAGCGACTGACTCGTAATCAGTAGGTCGTGGGTTCAAATCCCACCAGCGGCTTTGTATGCAGCAAGATAGCGATAGCATTTTAGAGAAGGAGGATAACTTCAGTAGATGGTATAATGAGATATTGAAGCGTGCGAGGATATTGGATGTGCGATACCCGGTGAAGGGTGAATATGTCTGGTATCCTTACGGACTCAAGTTAAGGAACTTAATCTACAACATCCTGCGCTCACTTATGGATAAGGAGCATGAGGAGGTACTGTTCCCTTTACTGATACGAAGAGATGAGTTATTAAAGGAGAAGGAACATATAAAGGGCTTTGAGGAGGAGGTATTCTGGGTTACCCACGGAGGAAGTACCGAACTGGACATCCCTCTTGCACTACGTCCCACATCCGAAACCGCGATATATCCGGTCTTTAAACTCTGGATAAGATCACATCGTGACCTGCCCATTCGTGTATACCAGATTGTGAACACCTTCAGATATGAGACGAAGCACACGAGACCTCTGATTCGAGTCCGTGAGATAACTTCCTTCAAAGAGGCACATACCGCACATGCGAGTAGAGCAGAAGCAGAGGAGCAGATAAAGAAGGCAATTGCTCTATATAGGCATTTCTTTGACCAGCTCGCCGTTCCTTATGTAATAACAAAGAGACCGAGATGGGACAAATTCCCGGGCGCTGAATATTCCATCGCGTTTGATACGCTCATGCCCGATGGAAGGACAATGCAGATCGCCACCATCCACCTGCTCGGTGAGAGCTTTGCCCGCACTTTTGATATACGATATGAGGCTGAGGATGGCTCATCTAAGCTCGTTAATCAGACGTGCTATGGTATCTCCGAGCGATGCGTAGCTGCAGTTATCGCAGTACACGGTGATGAGCATGGTCTGGTTTTACCGCCCAGAGTGGCGCCTATCCAGGTGGTTATTGTGCCTATCATATTCTCAGGCGATAAGAACGGGAAGGGGATGGAAGAGGTGAAGGAAGCCTGTATCAGTCTGTATGAAGCTCTGAAAGAAGCGGATGTGAGAGTCATCCTAGATGACTCCCAGGAGAGACCCGGTGCGAAGTATTACTACTGGGAGATGAAGGGAGTCCCCCTACGGATCGAGTTAGGACCCCGGGATCTGAATAATAACAGTTGTGTATTCGTACGACGTGACGACTTCAGGAAGACCCAGGTACCTCTTAACACTGCTGTTCCTGAGGTTAAGAAAACACTGGATGATATTCAGCGGCATCTATACGCGCGTGCGAAAGAAAAGCTCGTCTCGAATATTAGAAATATAAGTATAGGTGTAAGTGTAAGTGAAAAAGACAGCAAGATGGATGAGTTAAGAAAAGCGGTGAGAAACGGTATCATCTCCTTGACCCTGTGTGATAACGAGAGCTGCGGTAAAGAACTGGAGGATACGCTTGGAGTAAGCGTACTGGGAGAGGTGTACGAGGATAAGGAGGTAGTGGAAAGAGAAGAAGGGGAAGGTAGTGGTAAAAAAGGATGTGTAATCTGCACACGCAGCGGGAGTAGAGTCCTTGCTGCCCGCACTTATTAATTATTATTTATAATACTTGTCTATATTTTCAGCTCTGCCTTCTGTCGGGAAAAAGCGAAAAGTTTAAAAATACATGATGGAAATTTTCAGCCTGTGAATGTATAATATGAACCAGAATATGAACCAGAACAACGTCAGTCGAGAAGTCCGCTATATAGACGGCGTGATAAGAAATGTTCACAATGTGAAGAAGAGGGAGTTTAAGCCATTCTACAGGGACCTCTTCGATGCCGACTGTATAATCCTCGTTGGAGAGGGAAGGTCTCAGAGCGCTCTGTACATCGGCATGGGACAGATGGACAAGGTGGTACGGACACCGGTTGATATAGACTTCCCGGGCAGGAACATCCTTGAAGCTGCACCAATACTGGAGAAGAAGCATGACAAGATAGCACTGCTTGTCAATTCAGGAAGTGGTGAGACTTCAACACCTAAGATCGTGGTTAAACAGCTCTCTGAGTATATAGAGCGTACAGGAAGCCCTAAATTCTCCATTGATGTCGTCGTATCGAATCCCAACTCATCAATAGGGAAGATAGGGGAGAAAGAATATGCCAATATGGTAGAACTGAAAGGTAGAGGTAAAAGGTCTAACTCGACCAATGCTTTCCTCAAACATGGCATTATGAGCGATGTTTACGAGCTGGGCTCCTTACTCCTATTCCAGAAGACAAAGGAGGCAATAAACGAGCACGCAGACTATAATGCCGTATTCGAGAAGATAGATGCGGAATCAAAGGTAATAACCAGTATTGTAAATGGATTTATCAATTCAGAGATTTATGGAGATATCATCTCTAAATTGGAGACAAGAAGCCGGATAACCATGGGTGGGCTGGGTCCGGCGAGGAACGTAGCGAAGATGACTGCGATAAGGCTGCAGCATGTTAAAAGGGCGATAGGCGATGAGGCTTATTTGTCCGGTCCTTTTGCTCCGCGACCGCGAGCCGGAGATATATTATTCCTGGTCTCATGGTCCGGTGAGACGGAGCCACTCTTCGGCTGGTGCAATGAGCAGAAGAAATTTGGTGGCTATGTTTATTCCATCGTTGGCAATGAATCCACATTATCGCGAGAGTCCAAGAGCTTCATCATACCATCTTCACCAATCGAGTTCTATGAACGTGCTACATTTGCTCTCAGTCCGCTACCACTGCATCTGGTCGAACGCTTGAATCAACGTGGCTTCAAATTGCCGGAATATATCATGGAATGGTGGCATTCTGTGACTCAATAATTTATGATAATACCGCTATAACAGTCTTACCGCATCTCACCCGTGCACCACTCCCCACACATAGCTCAAATCCATCTGGTACGCTCACATCAACACGAGAGCCGAAGCATATCTTTCCCATTCGCTCTCCCTTGCTTATCGCCTGCCCTTCTTCCACCTCACACTTTATCCTGCGCGTGAAGAAACCCGCTATCTGAACCACCTTTATAGCACCATACCTCGTATCCAGCTCAATTGTATTCCTCGTATTGAAATCGCTGATTCGCATGAATGCGGGCTTATAAGTGCCCATCTCTGGTGTTATCCGTTTTACTATGCCATCCAGTGGCGCAGCGGTGACATGGAGATTATGAAGATGCATGAATATGGAGATCGTTCTCTCTTCTCCTTCTATAACTCTCAATATCCGACCGCTCGCGGGCGATACCATCTCCTCACTCATTTTACTCTTACATCCCACATTTACATCTTACATCTTACCTGAAACCAAATCTACCAATCAGGGGTACGAAGGCGACCTCGCACTTACTCTGCTTCTCGATCCCGTTCTTCTTCTCCACCAGGTATAGCTCCTGTATATATCTCCCAATGGGTATGACCATCTTACCCCCGATCTTCAATTGTTCGAGCAACGGCGGTGGTACAGATGGAGCTGCACATGTCACGCATATCTTATCAAAAGGTGCATGTTCAGGAAGTCCAAGCGTTCCATCACCTGATACTACGACCACATTCTTATAGCCCGCATCTCTCAGATTCCGGGTCGAGAAATCAACCAGCAAAGGCAGTCGCTCTACTGTATATACACGACCCTCAGTGCCTATCAACTCAGCAATGACAGCAGCATGATACCCGGAACCAGCACCAATCTCAAGCACTTTATCCCCTTTCTCCAATTTTAAATACTCACACATCATCGCCACCATGTGCGGTGCACTTATCGTCTGCCCACCACCAATAGGCAATGGATAATCACCATATGCCTGGTCTCTCAGTTCAGGAGGTACAAAGAGATGTCTCTTTACACGATTCATAGCTTCTAATACCCCTGTACTAACTCCCTGCCTCCTCAGAAGGTCAACCATTCGCTTCCTCTCTTCTTTATACTCATCATTCATTCCACTATAATAATATTTATTTTGTCTCTTTTCACCATTCGGGCTCCAAAGCTCGCCTTTTACGTTCCAGGAAAGTATATACAGTACTGTGCGGAGTCCCTTTTATCAGCATCTCTATAGCTTCCCTCGCCACTTTTATCTGCTCCGGATAGCCTATTAAGCTCACGGTCTTACCATATACAGAGATTTTAACGCCCGTAAGCGTCTCTATCACCCGCCTTGTCTTACCCTTCTGTCCTATTATACGCCCTTTTATCCGTTTGAGCGTCTTTGGCGTGAGATGTGCGAGCGAGATAACGTCGAATAGGAGGGAATCATCCTCGAGCAGTGCAAAAGCTTTCTCAGGTGAGAAGCCACGTCCTATCGCTCTGATTGCATCTACCACTCTCAATGTCTTTGTAGGGTCCTCTCCCTCCATGCCCTCTATACTCTCTATACATACCTCACCATTCTCACTATCCACATTTATCCTGCTTGCTGACGCCCTCTCAAGCTCCTCCTTCACGATTCCATTATGCCCGATGAGCACACCAATTCTATCCAAAGGTACCCTAACATACTGTATTATTGCCATCTTTTATCTCTCATCATCCTTTATCTCGCGGATTATTTCTTCTTCTGAACATTTTAAACCAAGTCTGTTAAAGAAAAAAACGATATTTCCAACATCGCGTCTGAGAAATTTATCAGCGTTTGGATGGCTAATGAGCAGGGATTGCCCCATATCTATCAGTACAGGCTCCACCTCCAATTCATCCTCCACATAGCCCCGCATCAGTATATTGAACTCACTGAGATCTGCATGAACCAGGCTTGCCTTTTTATAAAGGCTCTTCAAGTACCCTACTATACATGTGAGCAGTTCGTTCAGGTCAAAGTCACGCTGTAAGATATCAATAGGGATATCACGCAATCTCGGCGCTGCTATGCCCTCTTTTCCTATAAATTTCATTATCAATACATTATTATTGCATGCAATCGGCTCTGGAACCGGAACACCGGCATCAAAAGCTCGTTTCAAGTTCTTCAGCTCCTTACGCGCCCATGCGAATATTACAGTTCTCCGGTCCCTCCTTATGTGCTCAAACCTCGGGTCTCCGATTATGTAATCAAGCATGGCATTGAAGTTAGAGGTACTCACCTTATACACTTTTATAGCCAGTTCCTGATCTGATGCACCCAGTGCGTGAAAGACCACTGCTTCTTTCCCCCTGCTTATAGGTCCACCCAGCGCTTTTATTATACCCTGCTTCGTGAATTTATACAGTGTCTCTAAAGTGGGGAGGTCAAAGACATATTGTTCGGTCTTTACATCACGATAATCCTTCTTCTTCTTTTTGCCCTTTGGTAACTGCCTCTCTTCCCGCTTCAACCATCTCTCTACTTCAAATAGCCCTTCCTTCTCAGCCATTCTGCCTGTGGTCTTGTATATTTATGGATTAGGTCAGCTTTTTCATCCTGGAACTCCCATGGAACGATGATTACAACGTCACCAACGTTGATCCATTGCTTCCGCTTTAATCTCCCTGGTATTCTTGCCATTCGCTCCACACCATCTTCACACTGGACCAGCACCCTCCGCCCTCCCAGCATCTTCTCCACTATTGCTAACACCTCTCTATTCTTCCGCTGCGGTATACGTACGCGTATAACCTCCCCTTCTGCACCTTCTATCTCAACCAATTTCTTCTGTCTCCGAACTCTCCCGATGTATCAAGGATTTCATAATAAACTTATTTACCTATACCTAAGAAGGAATAAGGTTTTATTAAATTTAAGCCCTTTGGGAATATTTAACGGAGATGAGCGTGAGGGAGAGGATGAGGGGAGCTTTATCAAAGCTGATAACAGCTCTCTTCTTCAAGAAGAAGGCGGTGAAGATTGGTATTTATGGTCCACCAAACGCGGGTAAGACGACATTGGCAAACAGGATAATACATACCTTTGTGGACGATAACGAAGATATGGGTGTATCAACAGAGATACCACATGAGACAAGACGGGTAATCAAGAGGGAAAGGGTTCTCATAGACCTCAAGAGGAGGACTCAGAACAGCAACCGCAACAGCAGCCGTGAGCGTGACCGTGTTCGTGACCCAAGCCCAAAGAGGAGCAGAGCGAAGTTGACGCTCGATGTGGTTGATACTCCGGGTTTGGCAACGAAGATAGATTTTCGTGATTTTATGGCTTATGGTCTGGAGGAGGATGAAGCGAAGAGGCGAGCGAAGGAGGCTACAGAAGGTGTTATAGAGGCAATAAAGTGGCTTGACGATATTGATGGTGTTATTTTACTTATGGATTCTACAGCAGACCCATATACGCAAACGAATGTTGTTATAATAGGGAATATGGAAGCAAGAGGTATACCTATTATCATCGCAGCGAACAAGATTGATCTGCCCGATGCTGCTCCTCAACGTATAAAAAATGCCTTCCCGCAGCATCGTGTGGTGCCCGTATCGGCATTGAAAGGGGATAACATGGAGGAGTTATATGAAGAAATGGCAAAAGTCTTCGGGTGAAGAGGAAGGGGAAGGGACTGAAGAACAGATCGGAATAGAGATGAACGTAGTATCCAGAGATAAGGTAGAATCTATGGGTTCAATGGAGAAGTTGAGGTTTATATTAGATGGAGTGAAATCCGGGAATATAGTGGTGCTGGAAGGTGGACTGACAGCAGAGGAGCAGATGAAACTGATAGAACTCACGATGATGGAGGTGGATGAAAGTTTCACGGGCATAGAGATAAGTGGGTATCCAACCAAGAGGGGGTTATTGAATTTGAGGAGGAAGACACGGCTCACCATTATCGGACCTGCAGCGAAGATGAAGACGATAAGGAAGGATAAGGACCTGATAAGCGCTATTATTTCCACAACATGACAATACAGGGGAAGATGAGAAGAAAGAGGAATAGGATAGGAGAGGGAGATGCACAAATGTTTGAAATGCGGTAAGAAATTCGAGCGGATAACCAAGGAGATGCTGAATGGTTGCCCGGAATGCGGTGGTAGATTATTCCTCTACATAAGAGATGGGGGAGACCTGGAAGCCCGAGAGCTGGTTGATAGAATAGTGATAGAAGAGGGTAAGGAGATAAGACCTGAGGAACAAATTGAGAGTTTAAGGATTCTCAGTGCTGGTGTCTATGAACTCAATCTGGACGCATTGATGGAGAAGCGAGAGATAGTTATGGGGCTAAAGCAGAATGGTTCTTATGCAATTCACCTACCCTCGCTATTCGCAAAGAGGAAGAAGAGCTAAGCTAAATATATATTATAGAGAAGGGATTATATTCTTGAAAGGGTGAGGTAAGAATGGGTTTAAAAGAAGGTCTGAGTAGATTTCTTGGGCGGAAGGAGGAAGAGGATGATTATCTGGATTTCGACCTGGACATAGATGAGTACGAGGAGGAGCTGGAAGAGAAGGAAGAGGTGAAGATGTATGTAAAGACAGCGGAGTTAACAGGATTATACGATATTCCTGAGTTAAAGAAGGAGATATATGCGGGTAACCTCTTGATTCTGGATATTTCGCTGGCAAAGCATGACAAGGTACTGATAGAGAAGGCGATAAAAGACCTCAAACTGGCTACTCTTGATGTCGGTGGTGATATCGCAGGTATTGGAGAGGATCAGGTGATAGTGGCGCCCGGGGGTGTGAGGATAGATAGGGAGAAGGTGGGTGGAAAGTGAAGTGAAGTGAATGAAGGAGAGATGCCCGGTCTGTGGAGCGGAAAGTAATCTGGAATTTAAACCTTATAATATACCTTATTTTGGCGATATCATGCTGTTTACGGTATCATGCCCATCCTGTGGGTATCATTCTTCTGATGTGATGCTCTTATCAGGTGATAAAAACAGGAAGAGGCATGAGATACTCGTATCCTCAACGGAAGATTTGAATATCACAGTGGTAAGGTCTTCCTATGGGCGAATTGAGATACCGGAACTGGGAGTGAGTGTGGAGCCAAGGCGAGGAGAGTCGTTCATCACAACGGTGGAGGGTGTACTGATGCGAGTGGAGCGAGTGGTGAAGATGCTGAGTAGAGAAGAAGAAGGAGCGAGGAAGGAGCGTGCGGAACGCATATTGAGGCATATAGAGGATATAAAGGCAGGTAAAGCGAAGATGAGGCTGATAATAGATGACCCAACGGGTAACAGTGCGATAATTCCACGGTAAGATGGTGAGGGCTCGGGGCTGGAGCATATAGATACCCAGTATGAAGAAGATGGGAAGAAGTTATACTTTATATATGATAAAAACTTTATAAGTAGTGAAAACCATCTATCTATGGTGAGTGATAAGAAATGACCGATACCATAATACTATGTAAGGAGGGAACGATAAACTCCTATTTGAGTGCACTCGTGGTTGCTGCAAATAGGAGTAAGGCAGGAGAGGACATAGCAGTGGTGTTTTTGCAGGAAGGTTTGTCGGCACTGATAGATAAGAAATTCCGCTATGATCCGGGACTGGAAAGCTATGCGGATGATATAAAGAAGAATGCCGCGGAAATGGGCGTCCCTTCGGACCCATTCGAACTGATAAAGATGGCAAGAGATGCCGGGGTTCGCCTGTATGCCTGCTATGCATGGATGAAACTTTTAGGTGGGAAACCACCAAGGTTTGATGTGCCGGAGGGTTTGGAGAAGCTGGAATTACAGGATCTGTTGACAGAACTGGGAAAAGTGAAGAAAGTCATCACATTGTAAATATTTCTCTCTTTTTCTTTTTTTCATTTTTGCTTTATTATAGTACATAAAGTATAATATCTCTTTGGTAAAGCTTTCTTTTTGAAAGAAGGATTTTTTTATCATCATGATACAGTGTGCAGAGGCGATAATAGAGTTTAAGGATGGATTCGTTTTTAAGCGGCGAATAAGGAAGCGATATAGGATAAAAGAGATAGATGAGCGGATAAGGAAGGAGAGGACAAAAAGCGAAGCGAAACTAATATCAGAAGCGCGAAGAAAGGGTATACCTACACCTATCATCTTCGATATCTTCGATTACACACTGGTGATGGAGCGAATAGAAGGGGATTTAGTCAGGGAAGTGATAACGCCCCATATAAGCGAGCAAATAGGTGAACTTGTCGGCAAATTGCATCGAAATGGTATAATACACGGCGATTTGACCACTTCCAATCTTATACTCGGCAGCGATAATATCCTTTATCTCATAGATTTCGGGCTCTCGTTCTTCGATTCGAGCATTGAAGCAAGGGGTGTGGACGTTCATGTCTTCTTCCAGAGCCTAAAAGCAACGTGTAAGTCATGGGAAGAATTGAAGGAGTCCTTTATAAAGGGCTATACGCGTTCCTTGCCCGATGCTCCACAGGTATTGACCCGCGTATCAGAGATAGAACGGCGAGGGAGATACGTAGCGCGTAAGAAGTAGAATGCTTGCTTATTTGAGGACTGATTTGCAGGAGAAGGTAAAAAAGCAGAGATAGATTGAATCCAAATTGTAAAGAATGCCTGGTAATGGTAAATAAGGTAATGCCTGCAAGAAACAAGAAATATCAAAAATAGACAGCATATCAAATATGGGAGGATAGGAATAGAGATGCCCGCGCTTACGCTCACCCATATCCGCAATTCGTCAGACACA
Organism: Methanophagales archaeon; assembly: GCA_021159465.1. Taxonomy (NCBI): domain Archaea; kingdom Methanobacteriati; phylum Methanobacteriota; class Methanomicrobia; order Candidatus Methanophagales; species Candidatus Methanophagales archaeon. The sequence continues at coordinate 1,033 of JAGGRR010000161.1, read as the reverse complement.
TTGCAAGCTACAAAGGAGAGGGGAATATGAGAATAAAAATTCCAGGAAGCTTGAAACTTCGGGGCGAAAAGGGCAGAGCCCTTGAGTTGTGTTTGTTGAATATAGAACAAAATGTAAGTAAGGTTTGGGGAGGTGGATTGATTCTTCGACACTATACAAAACACGGAATAGAGCATTCGGAGAATATCATTACTTATCTTGGAAAGATTCTTGAAACGCACGCTAATCTATTAAACACTTATGAAAGGTTTGTATTGCTTGCTTCTGCTTATCTCCACGATATTGGAATGCAATTCCCTGCCTATGCGGGTTTGCCCAGAAAAGCTGAGAATGAATATACTGACGAAGAACTGGAGAAGATCAGAGAGAACCACCACATAGCAAGTGCAGCAATAATAGAGGATAGCGTTTCACAAAATCCGCCTGAAGAACTTGTGGAACTTGGGCTGAGGTCTGAATCTGAAGATTGCAAGCATTTCGCAACGTTTATAGCTAAAGTCTCAAAGTACCACAGAAAACTAAATATAGAGGATGAGGAGTTAAAAGAAACTTCTATACTGGGTGAACGTATGAGACTGCGTCTTTTAGCTGCCCTCTTGCGGCTCGCTGATACCTTAGACAGAACCTATAAAAGAGTAAATATGACAAGATTGAAATTAGTGGATATTCCAGTTAGAAGCAAGTTTATATGGTGGGGGCATTGGTATTGTCAATCGGTGAATGTGGAAAATGGGAAAGTAAAACTGTATTTCAGATTTCCAGAAGAATATAGAGATACAGAAATTGAACGAGTATTTAAGGATAGATGGAAGCGAGCTATTGAAGATGATTATAACACAGTGTATGATGTGCTTTTTAAGAATAACATCAAGTTGTATAAAGAGATAATAATAGAAGAACCGGAGTATGATAAAAGTATTGAAAACCTCCCCGGGGATGTTGAAGAGTATTAACCCCCTCCAAAATGTCACCATTCAGCAAGCCTCTGGACCTGGAATAAGCCCATTTATAGTCCTATAGTCCTTATATTTTA
>JAGGRR010000160.1 GCA_021159465.1 Methanophagales archaeon | reverse complement strand
TCTTTACCGCCACTACGATTATGCTCACTTATCTATCTCGCATCCGTTATTTCTTTTATTTTTGGTTACGAAAAAGTTCTCATTGAACTATTCCGCACCAGTCACCCATCAGGATCAAGGCAGTATATGCACTTTGCCCTGCCGCCTAAAGCGGACCAGAAAATCTTGGTACCCTACCATGTCCAAACAAAAACAATCTCACAGACCTTTTGGCTCTTATGTCCAACCCCTTCTGGCTCATGGTACAGGCGAAATAGTAAACTGTTCATAATCATGTGGCAGGTTGCGACAGATTACCAATCAGATCTCCTGGCTTTTTACCAACCCCCTCCTCGGTTCACTGCCGCAACCTTCTCTTCTACCAAATACTTTCTCTACCTTGAATACCTCTCGATCTCTCATTACATAGTAACACGCTCTTGCTATCTTATTTGCTAATGCCTTAGTGGCTACAATCTGGTTGGTCTTTGCCATCTTCCTTTGGTAGAACTTTTTAGCTTCTGGACAATACCTCTTTGCAAAATTAGCTGCTTCTACATATGCCCATCCCAAGTATTTATTGCCATTTTTACGGTTGCCTTCCCCTTTCTTCTTGTTGTTTGTTATATACTCACTCTTCACGCATCGGCAATATGAGGAATAGTTCCCGACCTTCGCAAATCTCCGGATATCTCCTGTCTCAAGCATGATCGTCAAAGCTAATATCTTCCCTATCCCCGGCGCAGTCAAAAGCTTCTCATACTCTTCCCTCAATTTTACTCTTTTTAATACCGCTTTTTCTATCTCTCCTATCTTTTTACTTAGAAACCGAATTACTGCTATGTTTGTCTCGCCCGATAAAATTAGGCACTCTTCGTCTAAAAGTCGCTTAACATCTTCTACTTCTAGCTTCTTGATGTCATTGCAAGATATTTTTACTGCTGTGTTCCGAGTAATAAGACTCTGGAAGCTTAAGATGTGGCTGGTTCTCTGTCTGATAAGTATTAGTCGCCTTCTCAATAAGTCTCTCACCGGTCGTTCTTCTTTTGGATAGATATAACCTTCCGGCAATATCCCCAGCTTTAGAAGCTGTGCTAGAAAAAATGCTTCTCTTACATCATCTGAATACTTTAACCCTTCGTACTGCTTAATTGCTGAAGGATTAGCAAGATGAACTTTGTATCCTTCCTCCATGAGTCCATCTACTAACCAATACCAGTTGTAAGTAGATTCTACCACTATACCCACAATATCTTCCCGGAACGGCTCCAGATTTGATAAGACAGTAGGTAAATGGTTTGGCAACTTCTTCTTAAATATTCGCTCTTCATCCTCATTTATGATACCATAATAACCGTTGTTTGAATGTAAATCTACACCCGTAAAAAGGCCCATGGCTTCCTCCTTTCTTTTTGACTGCGATTTTACTTTTTGAAATCGCATTTTACAGGACTTTTTACCGGTGATAACCTTTTATATGATTATCAGGTCTCTGTCGTGCAATGAATCATGCGTCAGATCTGTTCCACTTAGTAAGTGGGAAGATGGGCTATGCAGTTATCCTGTTTTATAGCACATACGCATCATCCAAGAGTTGTAAGTTTATAGAGTTTGGTGAGTTATTATCCTTCTTGTGCCAGTCTCAGAAAATGATATACTAAAAAGCAAAAGGGCTTATGCTTAAAAGGATAGATAAAGTTAGTAAAAAGGCCATTGAGGAAACTATAAGGGAAGTGTTGAAAAAACATAAGGAGATTTTGTTTGCTTATCTTCATGGTTCTTTTGTTAAGAAAAATACCTTCCATGATATTGATGTAGCTGTTTACCTGGAGAAAATGCCTGTATCTGTTTTAGAATATGAGCTTGAGATGGAGACAGAACTGATGAAAGCTTTAAGAAAATATACAATTGATGTAAGGGTTTTAAATGGTGCGCCTCTTTCTTTTAAATACAATG
>JAGGRR010000159.1 GCA_021159465.1 Methanophagales archaeon | reverse complement strand
CAAAGCACATTGCGAGTATCACGACCTTCAGCATCGTTATAGCTTCTCTTTTGATGGATTGGAGACTGATATGATGATCTTTTGTGAATGGTTGGTGGTGGGGGTTAAAGAGCTATGAATTTGGTGAGATTCCGCATGTGCTCGTCGTTCCAGGCGAGCTGCATTTTCTGGAGAAGGAGGCGTTAGTGAAAATTGCACAGGCTCCGGAGACTATTTGAGCTCTTCCACAGAGGGAGAAGGATGTTGCCGTGCTTAGACCGCTCCTAAGATATAAGATAAATGGGATAAGCAGCTCATCACGAAATCCTCCCTATTACTTGAACAGGCTTTTTAACTAATTTCCTCAGCATTTCCTTTTTCTCCTCCGCCAGCGTAACAAGCACAACGGTTGAAGGTCCCGCAGATTTCTCTATATCAATATCCCCTTCTGGCTCTATTTTGTATTTATAACCCGATATACTCCCCATCATTTCTAAACTCCCCTTTATCCCTTCATGACCCACGGGTATGATTTCGTGGATGAACTCCCTCTTTGAAAGTTTCTGCACATCCTCCACCATTACGATGCTTCTGGGTCCGGCGTTTAGCACTTCTTCTCTTACCTTTGGCTCACCGATGGCAATAATCAAATCATTTTTCATCGACTTCCCTATTTTCAATTCTTTTTCCATGCATAGCCCCAATACAGTAATGCCCATGCCTGTTTGGTTCGTTTCGATGTTTTCTTCGGTATGACCTTCTAATATTTCCAATGCTTTAATTTTATGCGCTTCTTCCCGTATTCCCTGGAATATTTGTGAGCCCGTGGGGAAAAATCCCACACTCAGGTTGGTAACCAAAACGATCGGCTGTGCTCCAGAAGACAGAACCTTTATTAGCACTGTTCGTGCCATCAACCGCCCAAGGAGTATACCATCAAGTCTGACCACATCTTCGGGCTTTGGTCCTATGCCGCCGGATGAAGTATTAGCCAGTACTAATGCCTGTCCATTCTTAAGTTTTATAATAACGAGGTCCCCGCATTTAGAAATTGAAATCTCATTTGGTGATATTTTCAGGCTCCTGAGGTTTATGAATCCTCCTATATTCTCTAATAGCTGAAAATAAATTGTCAGTGCGTGCCTTATTACCTCGGAGCGGGTAATGCCATTCTTGGTTGCAATTTCATCAATCTTCTCTATTTTCGTTTTTGATATTCTGATGTTTACGGGTTCCATTTTACCTGTTCTTGCCTGCATTACGCAATTACCTAAGTTTCTGACTTCTCCTTGGGGGTGCACTCCACCTCTTAATATTGCATTACGTATGTAATACAAAGAGTAACATTTAAAAAGGGATTGCCCGAACGTGTCTATCATGAGCACAAAGAATATCGAAAAGGAAGTAAAAGAAGAGAAGCAAAGCGTGATGGCGTACAGATTGAAATGTCCGAGGACTGCAAATGGGGGTTTGTCGCACTATATGTTCGGGGACTCGCCTGCTGACAAGGCGCTCTTTTAGCGCTCTTGGGTGATGTAAATGCATTACAATACTGGAAAACATCCGCAATTGACGCTTTGTGACATTGACGAGGAGACCATGCTCGTCATTGATCCGGACACCGTCTTTTGGGCACTGGTTCCAAAGGGAGAGGATATCGATTCAAAGATAAAGCAGGAGATTATCCCACTGTATAGCAGAGTCAAGCGAGAGTGTGAAGAAGAGATGCACGAATTCCGGTTCAAGTCACCCCTCGCTGTTATTTACATGAATTCCGTGAGCAGATGCAACCTGGATTGCTCATACTGCTATATACCACAAGAAATAAGGAAAACCCACCAACGAATGGAGAAGGAGCAACTTTTTAGGACACTTATGAAAGCATGTGAATACGCTGAAGAGAACATGGGTAACAGAAAGCTTACCATTGTGTTCCATGGTAGCGAGCCATTATTGATGAAAGAAGAAATTTTTGATGCCATAGAAGAATTTGAAGACCGATTATACTTCGGCATTCAAACAAATGGGACTCTCTTCAGAGAAGATGATGTGGAGTTCCTTAAGAAGCATGGCGTAAGTGTGGGAACCACACTGGATTCGCCGTATCTGGAAATACATAATTCTCTGAGGAAGACTTGGGATGGAAGGGGGACTTTCGAGAAAATCGTAGAAGCGATTGAGTGGTTTGATGGCTATCAAAGGCTGAATGTAGTGACGACTGTAACGAAGCAAAATGTATCGCAACTCGCCGAGATGGTAAGTTTTCTACATGACAAAAATGTCCCATCGGTTTTGCTGAACCCTGTCAGGGGGACGCAGAGACCTGCTCGTTCTTTGATGCCGGACAAAGGGGAACTCATAAAATACTTCATCAGTGCCTTAAAAAGAGCTATGGAACTCACCGAAAAGACAGGGAAGCAAATAATCGTTGGAAACTTTGCCAATATCCTGGTGGGAATCATCGCTCCTACTGCGAGAAAACTTATGTGTGATATATCTCCTTGTGGGGCTGGAAGATGTTTTTTCGCTATCAGTGCCAAGGGGGACGTGTTTCCTTGCGGTGAGTTCATAGGCATTGAAGAATTCTGTGGAGGTAACATCTTCAGGAACTCTATTTCAGACATCATGGATTCTGAGTCGTTCAGGATGGTAAGGGACAGGATAGTCGAAAAGATTGAGCACTGTAATACTTGTGCTTTCAGGAATATCTGTGGTGCACCCTGTCCCGCAGAAGTATATTCAATGCAAGGTAATTTTTATAATCCATCGCCATACTGCGAATTTTACGAAGAGCTGATTAGATTCGCATTTAAGATGATTGCTGAGGATAAAACGAAATACTTCCTCAAGGAAGACGTCTTGAATGGTCTCGGATACAAATACAGGATGGAGGAATAAAGTATGGGCAAAATTAAAGAGACGATAGAAGAGATAAAGGCGTTAGACGAAGCTGCAATGCAATCAGCAAGGGCACGGCAGAGTACACTTACAAAACCTCTGCGCAGTCTCGGCGTTCTGGAAGACCTTTCGGTGAAAGTTGCAGGCATTACCAGAAACCACATGCCTGAGATAAAGGAGAAAGTGATAATAACGATGGCAGGCGACCACGGCGTTGCAGACGAAGGCGTGAGTATTTTTCCAAAGGAAGTAACATCGCAGATGGTTTATAATTTCTTAAGAGGAGGTGCGGCGATAAACGTGCTTGCAAGGCATATCGGTGCGAGAGTGGTTGTCGTGGATATGGGCGTGGCGGCGGATATTGAGCTGAAGCCGGTAGAACATCGGAGTTACGATTTTATTAACAGAAAAATCGCTTATGGCACCGCGAATATGACAAAAGGACCCTCAATGAGCTATGAAGATGCCGAGCGTTCTATTGAAGCGGGAATAGAAGTTCTGGAGCACGAGATAGAGAAAGGCGTGGGCATCGTAGGTGTGGGAGATATGGGGATAGGAAACACGACACCGAGCAGTGCCATAGTCGCGTTCATTACCGGCGCGCCGGTCGAGAAGGTAACAGGACGGGGCACGGGTCTGGATGACGGAGGGCTCGAATCGAAGATAAAAACGATAAAAAAGGCTATTGAACTTAATAAGCCAGACAGAGGAGACGCAATTGACATATTAGCGAAGATAGGAGGATTCGAGATAGGAGGAATGGCGGGTGTGATGCTCGCTGCCGCATCGCATCGAATTCCTGTTGTCGTGGACGGGTTCATCTCAGGCGCAGCAGCACTTATCGCATACGAACTCAGCCCGAAGATTCGGGATTATCTCATTGCCTCGCATCTCTCTGTGGAAGCCGGTCATCGGGATATTTTAGATCACCTTGGAATCAATCCATTGTTCGATCTGAATATGCGGCTTGGAGAAGGCACGGGTGCCGCACTTGGAATAAACCTCGTGGAGGCATCTTGTAAGATACTGCGGGAGATGGCTACGTTTGAAGAAGCAGGTGTCTCAGAGAAGGAATGAAAATACGGTCTCATCCTGCTCGTAACTTCGATTCAATCGCAGTGCGAGTTCGGCTTTTGTCAATTTCATACTCAAATAAGAAGCGTGTTTAAGCAATGAGACCATGTCCAATCGCAAAGTTGTATCCATTATCCCTTTTGCACTTTTTCCTACTATCCGTTTCCCGGTAGGCAAATGTTCGGCATATACCCTTTTTAGCCCCCTCCGTAATACGTCCCATAATCCAGAATTCTAAATTGATTTCTTGCATATTTACACTCATTCTTTTCTCAAATTCTAAAAGTACACAATAAAAATCTATAAAATCCAATTCCAGGCGAAATG
>JAGGRR010000158.1 GCA_021159465.1 Methanophagales archaeon | reverse complement strand
CGATCAGCTTAAAACCAACATAATACCCTTCAGAGGGGTAATAAGACCATTTGTACGGTTTCCTATCTTTTCCGATCCTTCTCCTGTTTCTCCATGTATTCAGGTCGATTTTGATCGGTGTTGCGTCTATAAGAATGTATCTCCTTCCCTTTTGCCTTCTTCTCTTAGATACTTTGAATATTCCTCTGAAAAACGTTGATATGGCATTTATGTCTAATTTGGAATGTAATTTATAGAGATATTCCAAATCAGGTATTTTTCTTACACCCATAAATGTTTTCAGCTTCTCGTTATCTTTTAATTCCGATATAAAATCGGAATAGCTCCTTTCAAAGAGATCTGCAACCATAGTGATTCTCATTATGTCTATAAACCGCTCTACATCGGGTATTTTCAGCCTGCTTGCGGTTTTCTTTGCTCTTCCAGAACCAATAGCTTCAAGTATGATTTTTGCTATAATCCATTTTGGATTCTCCGAATCCGGTATTAATGGTGATTTCATGTTACTTCCTCATTTAATAGCAATATACGAGGTTATATTTAAATTTTTCGCTTTTTAACGCTTCATTTTTGAAATAGATTGTTTCTATGTCCTCCATTAATGTTTCCATAAATAACATAACTTAAATTCAAAATTGGGTGGTTTCTATAAGTGGGATTGTAGGTGCTTTGGGGAGGGGGTTATAACAATAACTAAAGAGCCTTCCGCTTTGTGCTTGTACTTGTACCTGTACCGCCATGCCCATACATGGCTATCATCTGCTCCAGCTCACTCCGGTATGATGGCTCATCCCGTACTCGTTCCAGCGCCTGAAGTACCTCCTCTCTTGTTATACCCTTTGATTGCGAAATCCAAGAAATCCTGTCCTCTTCCTGGTCTCTCATTGTTCTCCGTTTGATTGTGAGGTCAGGATCAGGATATACAGTTATCCATGTCTCCTGGGATGGTGGAGTAGGGAATTCTCGATAACAACTCCTGCTTATAATCACATTCTCAAGGTACTGAGATGCAAGCCTGTAAGCATTTTCCATCTCTTCTAGTGTTGGGCGCCGGCTCACGCGTTCATAAGCGAATGTAGGAGCGAAGGGATTTATTCTGTATTTTATTCCCCTATCTATTGATGATAAGAACTCTGCTATCTGCTCTATCTCACTCGCTTCCACTATACCGGGTATGTAAACGGTCTGAACAAGAAGCTCTATCCCTGTATCATGTAATAGCTCCACGCATCTCAAAACCGGTTTATTTGAGCGCCCCGTGTACCACCTGTGGACATCTTCAGAGAACGCTTTGATGTCTATATGCGCTTCGGTTAAGCCAGAATCAACAAGCTCAGCGGCATAACTGCCATTGCCTTCTCGTCCGAGTTCATAACCATTGGACATCAGGACAATCTCATTAAAGCCCTTAGCTCGCAAGCCTGATACGAGAGCAATGAGGAAATCACGGTCGAGGGTTGGTTCACCACCTGTGATCATCGCTTTGGCTGGAAGCTTGCCATAATACTTCAGGCATGCAAGCTCAGCACGCTCCAGTGCCTCTTCGGGACTCAGCAAAGTACCGCCACCATCTCTCGCAGGTCTAAAGCAGCCCCGACAGCGGAAGTTGCAGCCCGTTAACATGAACCATATACGGGGCTCTATCTCCGAGAGCGTGAAATACTGGATACCTCTTTTGCTCATCTCTATCCACCCTCTCCAATTATAAGATATTATTGTAATGTATATAAAAAGTAAAAGTATATGGTGCAGAAAAATACCTTAATTGGACTGTTATCCATCCTTTTAATCATCTCCTGCAGCCTCTTCATTCATGTTTATCATCAACAGCAACGGATAATCGAAGAGCAGCATAGTCTCATAACGCGACTCACACATGAAAGAGGGTTCACCAGAGTCCCACACTCTGAAGGTATGAGCAGTGCCAATATCGTTGCTGTCAGAAGTGATAACCATTCTGGTGTGATAGGGAAGGTGTATGTGGAGATAAAGGAAGGGAGTGGCAACGTACTGATCAATACAAACCCATTTGTCGAGCCAACAACGCAGCAATCAGTGCGCGAGGCGGTAGAAGTGGCTGAGGACTACACCAAAATGAACCTCTCAAACAATGATGTCATTATATACTTTGATATAAACGGGACTTTGATTGGAGGACCTTCTGCTGGTGCCGCCATCGCTGCAGCGGCGATTGCAGCACTGGAGGGTGCGGAGGTGAAGCAGGATGTAGCTATCACCGGGAGTATAGAGGAAGATGGACATATAGGGCATGTGGCTGCGGTCTTCGAGAAGGCGATTGCAGCGGAGAAGACTGGTATGAGTCTTTTTCTGGTGCCCGAGGGGCAGAAGAAGCTGACCTATTACGAACGGAAGACAAAAGAGTATCACCTGTTTGGATTCACATTCTCCCGTGTCTATTACGTACCAGAGGAGATAGACCTCGGTGAATATATGAATGGTAAGATGAACGTCTCAGAGGTGTCAACGATTGAGGATGCGGTCTCCAATATGTTGAGCTATAAGTGAAAGATGAAAGATTAAAGATTAAAGATTAAAGATTAAATTGAAATTGAAAGAGTATATTTTTAAACCGTAACTCCGCAAGTTAACCCATAGGTAGAACCTCAGGGAACAATGAACACAT
>JAGGRR010000157.1 GCA_021159465.1 Methanophagales archaeon | reverse complement strand
GAGGTGTCTCCCTTAGGATTTTTTATAATTTTAACCGATCTTGAAACACGACTAATAAATTAGCCCTAAAAAGGTTACAATTTTCCAATTTTCCTCCTAGTTTTTTATGCGTAGTAGCTGCACTGCTTTTTATAAGTAGTCCTTTTGACCCCAGTAAAACAATACACAATAATTGGTGATAAAGCATAAAAATCCAGGCATTCCATAAGCCTATCTCAAAATTTGGTATTGAATACATTTTCACACCTCCTTTCAAATAATAATTGTTGACTTTTTATATTTTGCCTCGAAGTCCGCTCAATACACTGAAGGTTTATTGTATTCAATATCAATAATTTCAACTTTGTCATAACAAAAATCTCCACTTTTTAAATTCCAAACGATATTGACCTTGTTTGGGACAATAATGCCATTAAACATTTTGTATTCTATAATTTGCCCTTCCCAATTCTCGAGAGCAAACTTACCATCCACTTCCCTGTATCGTTCCGCAGTAATACTTGTTACTTCTCCTTCCTCGTTAAAATGAAAAGTGGCCGAAGCTGAGACTCCCTTATAACTTATTGTTGCTTTTGATGAGTTATCATCAATAGCCTCCCATTTGATATATTCATTTTCATTTAAAAATGCCGAAGGGAACCATATGCATTCTGCTAAAAATCTCAAAAGTTCACCATGGTCAACCTCATATCCCTTCGCATCAACAATTTTGATAAGTCCCAACAATTTTACCACCAAATTTCCCTTGCCATCAATAAATTCATCCTTTGCATATATTGACAACATTGGAGCAAATCTTACCTTTGCTACCCATATAAACTCAACAGAATCAATATCAAGGTATTGTTCTGCTTTTATTGGCATCCATTTTCGATTCTCTTTCATCCGAAAATATCCGCCCTGCTTCAGCCTGACAGTTTTAATTTTCTCCCTGCCTATAATCTGAGTGTATTTTAAGTACCTTTGAACTGGTTCTGGCAATCCTTCTATATCCTCCTCAGTAACGACTTCAGGTTTTATTTCTTTACCGCCTCTAAAAATCTCCTTCGCCTCTTCTTTCGCCTTTTTTGTAAACGCAATGTTGCCGATAGTACAAGATGACACTATAAGAACAAGGAGCATTCCCAAAATGATTAGAACAACTTTTAACATTTTATCCACCTCCTCCTATATCGATGAAACAGCGGTGGATTTCGTCTAACGAACAACGCATATCTGAAGTTTGCCCGATAGGACGAATTTGGGCGAAGCGTAGCGAAGCCGTATGTCCGCTGTTAGGCGAAGTGCTTATCATAGCGGAACACCTCTTTTTATCGCTTCATTAAGCTTACCCATCATGTAACCGATTCCTTTACAATCAATTAAAGGATCATGAATTTCCCTATTTTGAAAAATATCTTTGATAATCTGCGTGTAATTCTTTCCTCCTAAAACCACTATTCTTTCATAGTTACATAATCCTTTATCTTTTGCTTGAGATCTTAGTTCCTTAACAGTTACAGGGTCAGTATTTTTGTCGTTAAAACTGACATTATATGGGCCAGAAATGACATCATCAGGAAACAAAAATCCATATTTAGCAGATAGAATCACCCAAGAGAGGGAAAAAACCGTTCCGCATACTCTCTGCACTTACTAGCGAAAGGACCTATATATACATTTTTTTGCTCTTTGTGGACCAGCATTTGGGTTTTTATCCCATATCTTTCTATTTCCACAAGAAACAATACATAATACCCTCATGTACCTACCTCCACTTCACCATTCTCGATCCTAATTTTACCGCCAATACAATATTTTCGTGCTTCACATTTTGAGGACAACGGACAGAAACCTGCTATTTTGTCTCTCTTTGAGCATCCATATTTCGACAAATGCCAAAGAGGTTCATCTATATCTAAAGCAATCATTGGTCTATTTTTAGCTTTTAAACCTTTCACACTTTCAAACCATGCTTTTCTTATGTGCTTAAATAAATCATTTAGATTTCCCTTGAACTGTCCTCTTACAACTCCTGTTGTTAAAGTAGCTCTGGCTACATGAATATCCACAGGAATAGGAACTTTATCTAAATTCTTTAATTTCGTAATACCAACATTATCCCTAAGCATTCTCAACCATAGAGGGCCGATCTTATCTCCGCGAAGATATGGATAATCAGGTACCCACCGACCATTATACAAATGATCATCTTTTTTAATTGTTTTAAAATTGTTGGTGCATCCCAATTACAACGTTGAAGGAAGTTTATAGGGTCACCACTCCATTTTTTATAAAATGTTACCCCTACTGTTCTCCAGATATAGGCATCTTTTTGTGGCTTCTTTGATAGTCTATATTTTTGCATATCCTCAATAATTTTTCTGGGAGAGGTTTCGTGTAAAGCTTTAGGATCAAATAAGTATCTCGTTTCTGAGTCCTCAAAAGTCTTTCTTGAAGCATTCCATAATGCTGGTGCATCTCTTTGATAATCTATAGAAACTGTTAAAGTTATGAACAGGATATGTTCAAACGATCCTCTAACTACACTTTTCGGCATTATATCTTCGGGCATGTCATTTCGCCCATGAATGCCTACAGTTGAAAACAAATTATAGAGGAGTTCCGCTACTTTCTTTCCTCTTTCACTGTCAATCACTAATCCCATGTATTCCTACCTCCTACGCATTTCGCCTAACGTTTCCGGGGATATGTGAAGTTTGCGGAGCGGTAGCGGAGCAGATTTGGGCGAAGTGCCAAAGGCACATAGCCAGATACGCTCCGTTAGGCGAAGTAAGCAAATGTTCTTCAAGCATTTAATTTTTCCATGATATGGGTTCTTACTTTATCACTTGTTGGAACTTCCATAATTCCAAACCCAAGTATTTCCCTATTTCTCCCAGTTCTAAGATAAGGCCTTATTCTTTTATTAAATATTTCTTTACTTTTCTCGTATCCTTTTAAAAATCCTCCAAAACTTCCTGCAACATAATCTGCGAATTGGATACCAACACTGTGATGCGAATATTCTAAATTTCCTAACTTCCCATTTGGGCATAAGGTTAGAGAAGGTAGAGTGCATAGCTATTTTCGACGAGGTGACCAAAATGCCCAACGAAAGGGAAAATTACGAAGGTATAGTGAAGAGGGGACTAAAAGAGGAGTGGTGCGATTATATAAGACGTGAATATGAGTTCTCAATGGCGGTTTGCCGCTCCTTAGCAAGCGACTTCGAGACGTTTATGAAGGAAGCGAGGGGGGAATTGAAAGAAGGACAGTTGTTCTACCGGGCTGTCAAATCCAATATACCCCCTGGTGTTAAAACAGACGAGATGAGCTTTAAAACGGTGAAATTAACCATTTTCTCGCAGGATGACGTGGAAGACGCGAAGAAGTCACAAAAGGAACTGCTGAAGAACCGGATAGTCAGATTGACGAACGAAGCTCTTGAACAAGGAACGCTTTTGACGCAGGCAGACCTCAGCATACTGCTGAATGCGAGTATAAAAACGATCGGAAGACACATCAGGCAGTTGCTTGAGGAAGACATTATCGTTCCCACAAGGGGCAACAGAATGGATATAGGTCCAGGAACGTCGCATAAAGCGAAAATAGTGGAATTGTACCTGAAAGGGTATGAATTCACCGATATAAAGCGAAATACAAGGCATTCATCAGAGTCCATCGCTCGCTACCTCAAGGAGTTCGCCAGAGTTGCCGCACTTCACAAGGAAGGGTATAGTTTGGGTCAGATCAGAAGGATAACAGAGCATTCTGAGAGATTGGTGAAGGAATATCTGGAGCTGTACGAGCGGTATAAAGATGACGAGGACTGCAAGCAGAGGCTGGGGGAAATCCTCAGCAGGTATTCCAGGGGAAAAAATTTGAGGGAAAGAGCGAGAGCAATGGAGGTGATGTGAAGATGCGTGGCTCAGAATTGAACCGGGAAGAGAGATTCAATATGATAAGACGGAAATTGGAGCAGGGGATGAAGGAAGAGATAAAAGCACTCATAGAAAGGGATTATTCAATGATTTCCGGTGAGAAAGTGAGGGAGATGTTTGCATCCGATATCTTGCGGCTGATTGAGCAAAGGCAGGATTACGCAATGGACATTGATTCCGGGCAGGTGATGTGGCTCGGTGTGAAGCGCGAAGAGAGGCAAAACTACGGTAAGAATGCTTCCAATACCGAGATTGTGCCCGTCAAACTCACTCTTTTATCTGCCGAAGACATTGATATGTTGTCCTCAGGATTCACAAGGAGGGAAGTTCGAGAGAAGAGGATAATAAGGCTTTTTAAGGAGGGATACGAGCAAGGGGGCGTTCTAAGCAATAATGACATCGCTTTACTATTGAATATCTCACCTTCGACTAAACCCTTACAGGGTTTTCGGGGTCAACGGGGCGGAGCCCCGTTATGAGTAAGCAGGTTCGTGAATACATGGAAAGAACAAAGGAGGTAGTCCCGACTAGAGGAACTGTTCATGACCTCGGCAGGGCTATAACGCATAAAAGAATCATAATCAGGCTTTATCTCGAAGGGTATCTCACTCCAGAGATTGCAAGGAGGACAAAACACTCAGAGGAAGCCTGCGACAGGTATATCAGAGCTTTTAATAAAGTCCGCATGCTCGCGGACAGGAATATGAGTGTCGAAGAAATCGCGAGAACGCTTGAAATGAGCTCTTTCACCGTGAAGGAGTATCTCAACATCTATTCAGAGTTCAAGGGGGGTGATGGTAGTGCAAAGTAATTTATGTGTGCATACAAAATATGAAAATATGGACAAGATATACCTTTATCCCATTTGGGAATTTTTACCATTATCTGGATGCAAACTATATCCGAGACGATACCGAGATCTACACCTTA
>JAGGRR010000156.1 GCA_021159465.1 Methanophagales archaeon | reverse complement strand
CAGCTTCTCATTATCTTTTAATTCCGATATAAAATCGGAATAGCTCATTTCAAAGTAGATCTGCGATCATAATGACTCTCATTATGTCTATAAACCGCTCTACATCGGGTATTTTCAGCCTGCTTGCGGTTTTCTTTGCTCTTCCAGAACCAATAGCTTCAAGTATGATTTTTGCTATAATCCATTTTGGATTCTCCAAATCCGGTATTAATGGCGATTTCATGTTACTTCATCATTTAATAGTAACATACGAGGTTATATTCAAATTTTTCGCTTTTTGACTCTTCATTTTTGAAATAGATTGTTTTTGTATCTCTCATTAATGTTTTCCATAAATAACATAACTTAAATTTAAAATTGGGTGGTTTCTATAAGTGGGATTGTAGGTGCTTTGGGGAGGGGGTTACGATACCTATCTCACGTGGGGTTTTACTCTACTCGCTTTTGTTGAGCTCGCGGGCGAGAAGACGCTTACTATCTGTCATTCATACGAAGTAGTCTCTGACCCTGTCTCTGACCGAGCCGAGACCGAAAGGTTTATATATGTACCGAAAGGCTTATATATTGTTTTTCTCTATGTTTAAAACACATGTTGGAAACATAAAACATGAAACATTCTTGTGCATGTTTATGTGTAAAAAAGGAGGAGAAAAGCAATGCCTGAGAGAGAAATGAGTATGGAGGAGGTGTAAAAGCGATGCTTACAACTATAACCACGACCACAACAACGACAGCAGTGATTGGCCAGGCAGCGATTTTTAGCGCTTTTGCCGTAGCTGTTTTGATCATACTGCTGATAGCGAAGGAGTTATTGAGCGCGAGCGGAAGTGAGAAAGCGATGTTTTTTAGTAGGATTGTCGCAGCGGCAATTAATCCGCTTATCTTCGTCTTCCTGGCTATTGTTACGGTGAAAGCGATGGGGGTGATATGAGCGATGGTGAAGAAGAGGGCGAAGGTGAGTATGGCTCTGACGACGATGGTGATGGTTATAGCGATACTATGTGCTTCAGAGGCGATAGCGACCAGTTCAGCGTTCAACTTTTCTGTCACCCCTGGAACGAGCACGACTGGTGCGATAACAAACTATGTGTTTGTGGCAGAGAACCCCGCAGGGTATAGCGACACAGTGACGATGACCGGGACTATCCCCGCAGGATACCGCATGGTACCTCCCACTTCAGGATGGCAACAGGTAGGGACCGCAGAGCTTTATAATGGAACCAAGCTAATTGGTAAGGTGACCCTGTATTCAAACAGCAGTGATCCCTCGGGAACGGTAGACGTAGTCGCCACAATTTACTTTGATGGCAATTCCTCAACAACAGGTACAAAAGACGTAGATTATAGTCCGGGTGGTACTACATCTGTGGGTCCGTTGATATTGGATTCTATAGCATTGGAGGGAAGCATAACTCTGCCAACGGATAACGCCCCGGGTACTGTAAATGCTGAGTTATCACTCCCGGTGTGGCTAAAACTGACGAAAGTGGTGATTACAACCGGGGATTTTGTGCAAAACCCACCAACTGAAGGTGATTACAGCTTTATGCTGAGTGTAAATGGTGAACAAACGAGCGAGGAAGTACCAATCACGAGGGGAGCACCACCAACAGCGGTACCTGCACTCACGCCATCAGGAATGCTCGCACTGGTGAGTATCCTAAGTATAGTCATAGCACTCGCAACAAGGGAGGGGAAGAGAAGATAGTAAAATTAAACCCCCTCTCCTATTTTTATACCTTAAGATGCATATAGATGATAAATGATCGTAATAGCAGAAGTAAACAGTACAGTAAAGGATTTTTATTTTTATGGGTGGTTGCTGTACTCGTAGTATTATTCATATTCCTGAGCCTCCAGAGCCCGGTGATGGGGGCGAGTGTAAGTGAGTTGATTATCCCGGGCGAGGTACTGCAGGGGGATACGTTTTCGATAACAGGGAAAGCGGTTCCAAACGAAGAGATATGGATAAATTCATCTTTCGCCTTCTCTCTTCCTGTATCTGTCTCTGGTGATAATAGTAGTAGATATTATCATGAATTCCAGGGTATACACTTCCCCGAAGGCGAAAAAACTTTCTCTTTAACCGTAGAGAACGTGAAGAATCTCAGAATATCCATCTCGCCTATATTGTTTTTTCGAAGCTTTGAATACCCACTGGCTGGTCCTGAAGAAGCATCCAGCGGGGTGGTTTCCATATCATTCGCCTTCCCCTTTACATGGTACGGAATAGTTGTGGATATAGCAGGAGAGAAAGACCTCGCACTGTATGGCGATGCAGCCGAAGATGCAACCACAGTGAATGTAGAGGTGGTGATGTCCAAGAAAGTAATAGCAGACGCGAACGGTGATTTTGGACTTAATATAAGCACAGAGGGAGTTCCAGCTGGAGAATTTGTTATCACCGCAGGAGGAATGGAAAAGACTCTCTGTATTTTATCAACTCCAACTCCTACCTCCACAGCTACTCCATCACCTTCACCTTCACCTACACTCACACCTACACTGGTGCCTACACCTACACCAACACCCACACC
>JAGGRR010000155.1 GCA_021159465.1 Methanophagales archaeon | reverse complement strand
ATTTTTTGACTGAACGCTTCGTATAGCGATGCAAATTCTTTAAAGAGAAAGCATTTTTCGCTAATTTGAATATATCCTCTATCATGCCTCTGATCGGCTTATATTTCTCCCAATTTTCAAGTATTGCCTTTAAACTCTTCACTAATCTTTTCTTGGAAATATTGCTGGGATAAGCTTGAATCTGGAAATCCCCATAGCATAGTTCTTGCATGCAGAATACCCTTTGTCAAAGATGATTGTATCGCCATCTCTGGCTATTTTTCTCCTTTTTAGCTCTTCTAAAATCTCTTCGTACAGTTTATCATTATTTGGCGATCCCTGACGGAGCAAGAAAGCAATATGACCAGGGTGAGTTTATAACCTATATAATAGCCTTTTGACGGAGAATACCCCTATTTGAACTTTTTTTCCTCCAGATCTGCATTTTTATCCTTTTCCTGAACCAGTTCAGGTAGTCTCTCTACAATCTCTCTCGGAATCGTGGGAGTTAAAAATATAACCCTCCAGCATTCGCCATTTTTAGATATTCGATATGAAATCGTCTTGTCTGTGGATAGTCTTTCATAATATCACCGTAATAATCAAATTCCTTTACCAAACTTTCTTTCAGGGAATTGAAATTCTCTCCTCTGACTCTGATACACACTTACACACTCCCCCCTATTATCCAAACTTTTGATTCTTCATTCATGGTGCTCATACCTGCTCCTCACTCGTTTCACATCCTCATGCGTATGTTCATGGATGTGGAGATGTATATGTCTGGTATTTATCGTCTTTGTCAATTCCATCACGGCATCATCAATTGAGAGCGGTAATTCTTCACAGGGATACCCGAAACAGCGCAGTACCTCAAAGAGCTTGTACACCTCTGGCACCTCCAGATTATTATCACGCAGGAGTTCCACATTATTGAATATCTCACGCGGTGTACCCTCTGCAATCACCTGCTTATTCAGCACATATACACGGTCTGCGAGTTCAGAGAGCGCATTTATATCGTGTGTTGCTACTATTATCGTCTTCCCCTTTTTGTTCAATTCATTTATTATCTTTATCAGCTCCACCCTGCTCCTCGGGTCTAAATCCGCAGTTGGCTCATCCAGAAGCAAGACCTCAGGGTCTATACTGAGTACTGCGGCTATCGCTGCTTTCCTCTTCTCGCCACCACTGAGATTGTACGGGTGTTTATCCTTTATAGCCGTTATCTTCATGAGATTTAACGTTCGCTCTACACATTCCTCTATCTCCGACTCGGGAATGCCAAGATGCCGGGGTCCAAAAGCGATATCATCATAGACCGTAGGAGAGAAGAGCTCAACATCAGTATCCTGGAAGACGAGCCCAACTCGCCGCCTGAATTCGTATATCGCTTTGCTATTTATCGTTGCATCGTTGAGTACCAGCCCCATAGCCCTGACAATACCCTGAGAAGCAGCAAATAGCCCATCAAGAATCTCAAGTAGTGTCGTCTTCCCACCACCATTTGGTCCAAGAATAGCCACACGTTCACCTCTGTATATCGTCATGTTCACATTCCGCAGCGCCTCTGTACCGGTAGTATACCTGAAGGAAACATTCTCCAGTTCAAATATTGCATTGTTCATCTTATTCCCTATATCACCTCCATGAGTAGAGAAGAGATACAGAAGAGAGATATAACAGTGACAAAGAGATAGCTCTTGAATCCAACTCCATTATCATTATCAGGGTCTGAATGTTTACTGCTGACAGTGCCATTAAAGCCCCTTGAAAGCATCGCCAGATATAGCGCCTCACTCATATCGTACGATTTCAAGAACAAGGCACCGACAATGCCTGCATTTAACTTCCAGCTACTGATTGAACTCTCCCTACCCACCGTGCGACTCTTTCGTGAGAACAGCATCTTTGCCACTATGTCAAGTAATAAGAAGATATAGCGGTATGTCATACTCATAATCATGGTGAATACCCTTGGGAATCTCAGACGTTCGAGAGCACCAACGAGATCAGACCAGCGGGTGGAGAGCATGAGCAGAATGGCGAAAGAGACCGCAGTTGTCACACGTGCCAGGAAAATGGAAGCCCAGAGCACACCCTCACGGGTTATCTCTATCCTCGAGAATGGTCTGAGCAGAGGTATATTTATCAGATGGTGGAAGTCGTAAAGTACAACCAGCGGTGTACCCTCATACGGCTGGAAGATATTGAATATATAAGGCAGTGCGATAATACCCGTGAATAGGGGAATGAAGAACAAAATCCGAGGCAGATAAAACCTTAATGGTATCAGTGACACCGAGGCTAATATCAGAGATAGAGCAAAGAAGATGGCGATTGTATGTAGATGGCGGGCAAAGATGGTGGCGATAATGAGAATCATAAATGATATGAACTTTATCGCAGGCTCTATGCCCTGAAGAAACCCTTTTCGTCTCGCGTATCTCTCAGAAAATATAGCATCTTTTGTATACTCCACAATCTCTGCAAGTGTCTTATCGATGAATCTACTCATTTGTTCTCTTCTTAAAAGTAAAAAATAATAAAAAAGTATTAAAGAACGGATTTATCTCTTATCTATTACCTTTCCCGTATCATCTCCTGCGCTTTCACTATCCCCAGTACAACGAGCATGGTGAGTGCAATGCCAATTATCGCAGATATCCAGTAGCCAATGGATGCCATCAATTTATTATCCCAGCCTTCAACGTTGTAATCGGGTAACGGTGCTCCGAAATAAGATTCGGGTGTCCAGTTAATGCCATGTGCACTATCCTGCACTTCTCCCCATTCGCCCCATGCATCGCCGCAGTTCCACGTGCCCAGTATGCCCAGAGGGACAATGGCAACGAAGATCGCGATTATTATCAGAGCTCGTTTCAACCACGTTTCCATTTTATCCCCTCACCTCCGGCGCTATCTTCGTAAGTTCAAGCAAATCCGGTCTGCTCTTCTCTAAATACCCTATCACTGCTCCTGTCACTACTGCTGCTACGGGTCCCGCAGTGGTAATATGTGCAAATGCCATCGCCGGTATAGAGAGATTAAGCCCATAGGGGCAGTATCCTGGTGCGATATACGGCTGAATGCCAAACTCAATTGCGGCACATATCGCGGCAATGTTTATTGCTACGTATGCGGCTAATGCCGATGCTGCGATCTTTCCTATTCGCTGTTCCAGAAGGCGGTACAGATAATAGCCCACGAAAGGCAGCACGAACGCCATATTGAAACAGTTGGCACCCAACGCAGTGATACCGCCATCACCGAAGAAGAAAGCCTGTATAACAAGTGCAACGGTAACACCGATCAAAGCAGCCCAGGGTCCCAGAATGATAGCAATCAGCGTGCCTCCGACCATATGGGCGGTTGTCCCATCGGGTACGGGCCAGTTGAACATCATCACAAGGAACGATACAGCGGAGAGAACAGCAAGCATCGGCACTTCCTTCGGTCCCAATTTCTCTCCCACTCTCTTGAACGCTGTATACCATATTGGTATCATCACTGCAAACATAACTGCACACGTTGCTGGTCCCAAATATCCATCAGGTATGTGCATTTTCTTTATTTCACCTCCTTTTTTAATATGATAGATCATTAATTAAAAAAAATTAACATATAAAATCATTTTTGGTTTTTTTCTGATATACTAAAATATTATTCTGGTATACTAAATATTATAGTATCACACAAAACCATCAAATCAACTCAATTTTAATTCTCGCCACAGCCTCAATATCCGATATCCCATGCCAATTATATCTCGCTTCATGTCAACCTTTGTATCGCTGGAGCAACGCCATCGTACCGGGAATTCTTTTATTCTATAGCCTGCTCTCTGCGCTCTCACCAGTAGCTCTGTATCCCAGAACCAGTGCTCATCCTTCACATCGTCCAGAATAGCGAATAGCGAATCTCGCCTGAACGCTTTGAATCCACACTGGTGGTCTCGCAACTCAGACTTTAAAAACAGCCGTGTCAGGAAATTGAACCCTTTGCTCGCTACCAATCTCGTTATAGACCGCTTCACATCGCTTCCTTTTAACATCCTCGAGCCTGTTGCTATATCATATCCTGCACGTATAAAGTTTATCAAATCTCTGAGGTGTATCAGGTCTGTTGCGAGGTCAACATCAATATAAACCAATATATCACCTTTTGCGGCTCTAAATGCACGATTTAACGCTTTACCACGTCCCAATCGTGTATCACTGTGTAGATGCTTCACGTAATGGAGTTCCTGTGCAAGCTCCTTTGCTACTCGATCCGTTCCGTCTGTGGCACCATCTTCAGCTATGATGATCTCAAAAGAGCGTGTGATATCCATCAATCTAAGGGCAACTTTGTCAACGGTATTGCGCAGTCGTCTCGCTTCGTTGTACGCTGGAAGGACAAGTGAAACTTCCATAATTTATCATACCATATTGCTTATATGCTTATAATAGGTTAAGCTCAGAATCAAACAACTCAAAAATTCACCCTACCGATAATCTTTCAACACCCGCAGGATTCATAACCTGCTTAGAGTTCATAGATGCAAATGGAAAGCGCTATGATGATTGGATTCCTGCTATTAGATTAGAGTGAAAAGCTTATAAAAAACTGTTATATAAATGGAAAACCAACCAGCAACAGAGAGATGCCCTGATTTCCGAGGCAATCGGGGGTGGCGTGGAACTTAAACTTATAGAATATCAGCCAGATTGCTTATAATGAACTCCTGCCATGCATCATTCACATTCTGTCTTCTCTTACTTTTAAATTCATAGCCGCTTCTATCCAGGAAATAAGCATTTATGCCTATCGCCCTAGGATTCAGGAAATCAAACACCCAGTGGTCTCCGATATGAACCATATTCTGCGGTCGTACCTCCAGAATGCGGCATACGCGAGTATAGAAACTGTTGGACTTCTTCACCTCACCGAAATCCGAGGTAGCGGAGAATATATGAGAGAAGAAGCCCTTTATTGGCGTAATTTGGAAATCAATGAATTCTCTTGCGGCATTCGAACTTATTATCAATTCATATCCGGCTTCTCTCAATACTCTCAGAACGCGCTCCACTTCTTCATATATGTGCACCTCGTTTCTGTATCGCATGAACAATTCCTCAGCGGTTATCTCTAACCCGAACTTATGCAGCCAGTAATCTATCCTATACCACCTGATATTCTCCTCGCCCACCTTCTCATACTCGCTCTTTACTATCTTGCAGGCATCTTCAAAGCTCAGACCTTCCTTCTTCGCATACAACTCCGGTATCCCGCGTAACCACACAGCGTCTGTAAATCGCTTGCTCACCAGTGTACCATCAACATCGAATGAGAAGACCTCTATATCATCTGATAATCTCATATATCTTCTCCATATCTATATTACTTCGCACCAGCCCTGCCAGTTTATTGTACTCCTTATCCCAATTAATCTCACTGCTTTTTAAAGGAGTCAGTCCTTTCCTCGTTCTTATATAGTTCAGAAAAGCCTGTCTGAACTCATCATTATCAAATAAGCCATGTATATAAGTCCCGATGACATTACCGTAGACAGCACCACCTCCTTCATCCATAACCTCCCTTCCAGAACGTTCAATTACTGTAAATGCACTTCTTATAGCGCCATTACTGCCACCACCATCAGTATCAAAATAAGTCCTGCCCATGTGTATCTCATAACCTTCAATCTCTCCCTTGTAGAAGTCCAGATTCACAATCGCCCGTACCTGATTCGTCAACTTATGGCGCTCGAAGACAGTCTTCGCAGGTAGCAATCCAAGTCCTGCGGTCTCTCTCTCTATCGATTCCACACCTTCCGGGTCTATAATGGTATTGCATAGCATCTGGTAGCCACCGCAGATACCGAGTACAACACACTCACCATTCATCGCATACCTCCGTATCTGCGTGGCATATCCACTCTGCATAAGGTACAGCATGTCGCTGATAGTACTCTTAGAACCCGGGATAATAATCACATCTGGCTCTTTTATCGCATCACCCTTACCAACATAGCGTAGTGAGACATCTGTCTCAGCTTCCAGAGCATCGAAATCGGTGAAATTGGATATATGTGGCAGATAAATGACCTCTATCCTTATCCCTCTGGCATCCGCCTCCCTTCTTCTCTCCACCGATAGCGAGTCCTCTTCCTGTATCTTTATATCATTGAAATAGGGAATGACACCAATCACGGGCTTATTAACCCTGTGCTCAAGGAACTCCAGCCCGGGACGCAGTATCTCCAGGTCGCCACGGAACTTGTTTATCAGCATGCCCTTCACCAATTCCCGCTCCTCTGGTTCGAGTAATTCCAGTGTACCAATGAGCCATGCAAAGACCCCTCCTCTATCTATATCTCCTACGAGTATCACAGGTGCATTCAGGAGCTTCGCTATACTCATGTTCACAATATCGTTTGCACGGAGGTTCACCTCCGCAGGACTACCTGCACCTTCTATCACCACGATATCGTTCTCGGAGTCGAGCTTTGCGAAGCACTCTTTTATGAGGTTCAGTGCTTTGGGCTTGTACTCGTGATATTCCATTGCTGTCATATTACCTATTGGCTTACC
The DNA here is from genome assembly GCA_021159465.1 of Methanophagales archaeon. Classification (NCBI taxonomy): domain Archaea; kingdom Methanobacteriati; phylum Methanobacteriota; class Methanomicrobia; order Candidatus Methanophagales; species Candidatus Methanophagales archaeon. The sequence goes on along the minus strand of JAGGRR010000155.1, from coordinate 2,913 downwards.
ACGCACGATGACCTGAGCGCCTGTATCGCTTGTAGGCTTCAATAATATCGGGTTCATCTCCACTGACGGCTCTTTTCGCGCGGCAAATGCCTGAAATGCCTGTGCTCTACCTATTTCAAGACCGTCTCGCGTGACATACGAGTTAAGAGCCATATTCTGCGATTTGAATGGTGCAACACTGAACCCATCCTGAGTGAATATGCGACAGAAGGCAGCAACAATTATACTTTTGCCCACTCCTGAGCCTGTACCCTGGACCATTATCCGCTTTGCCATCTTTTATACTATCAGAATATCCGCGGACTCTTGAAATAGCCCCCCTCGGTCTTAGGGGCATTTCGAAGCGCATCTACCTGACTGAAAGCCTCTTTCGGCTCGTCTTCCCTCACTGCATCCCTTATCCCCGTCACATGATACGTGGGTTCCACATCCCGGGTGTCGAGCTCATCGAGCACCGCGAAATAGTCCAGTATAGAACTCAATTGACTCTCAAATAGTTCCTTCTCTTCTTCTCTCAGTTCTATTCGTGCCAACCACGCTATGTGTTCTATCTCTTCTCTTCTTATCATTCCATTATTCCATCATCTCATACCATTAAAGTTAAACGCTCATCCTCATATTAAAATAGGTGAATTCATCATTATAAAAAAATCTTTCTTTCAAAAAGAAAGCTTTACCAAAGAAATAATCTTCTATACTCTATGTACTATAAAAAGTATGATTGAGATTGAAACACTATCCGGACAAGTATAATAATATTAAAAGAAAATCTCATTTCAGCGGGTGGAAATTGCCTTAAGGTTTTTTAAAAATAATTACACTTTCGGTTCGTATATCATATATTCCGCATTAAATATTTTAAAATGTGTAGAATATAGGGTTGATAGATATAGACACAGGTGTTATAGGATAAAGTTAGAGTAGATATGAAGAAGCAACTGGAGATTCTGCTGGAGCGGTTAGAGGATGTGGAGAATCCATCAGTGGCTGAGGAGCAATATAGCACCCCCCTTCCCCGGCATTAGCTGCGGAATTGCTCATATTCACTCTCCTGCACGGCGATATAGCAAATCGTACGGTTTATGATCTGGGGTCAGGGGATGGGATACTGGCAATATGTACGAAACTACTGGGTGCAAAAGAGGTGATAAGTATAGAACGCGACAGGAATGCGATAAAGGTGGCGATAGAGAACAGTCAGAAGCTGGGTGTTGAGGTCGAATTCAGGCGATGTGATATCTCCGTTTTGAAAATATTACAATAGATTATAAAAAGAGAAGATAATTTAACCCCTTCTCCATCCTGTGTTTGAATTTACCATAGCTCTATCTCCTTCTCTTATTGATGCAAACAGATACAACCACTACCACTACTAACGCTGCTATCACAAATACAGCTTTGAACCCTGGCACTATGTGTTTTGATGAAGTAGATGTTGGTGCGTTCTCAAGTTGCGTTGTCGGTGTTGATGCATGTGCTTGCATCTCTTGAGGCGTTGTTGGTGTTAGCGTTGGAGCTGTTGTTGGAACAGGAACAGAAACAGAAACAGGAGTTGGTGATGCCTGTGTTCGAACCGGCGTGACAATGTTTACCGTTGTTGTGTCCACGTGCGATTCACCGTCATCTGCTTCTACGGTGTATTCACCGGTTAAAGCCTCGGAAGTGCTGAAATTGACTTTGAATTTACCATTTTTAACGGTTGCGAACTTCGTTCCAAGGTTTATCGGTCCCGTCACACTGACAATGATGGGGTGTCCTTCTCTATTTGACGTTCCTGCAACTACCATGTCACTCCCAAGTTCTACATCTGCAATAGAATATAGCGATACTTCTGCGGTCCCGACTTTTATGGTCAGCTTTTTAAGGAAGTCGTCGCTGCCTGCTGCTCCGATAGTAGCATCGTAAAGTGTAGCATTTATCTGTGCTTGTGTCTTTCCTGCGAGCCTGGAGAGACCGCCGCCGAAATATTTCGTTTTTATGCCGTTTAGCAATTCACCATCGTTTATACCATCATATATCTTGTTCTTCCCCGGACTAAGCACGAACACGAGGTATGTCCCGGAGTCAGCATGTTCATCAACGTCAATCTCAATAGACCACGTATTCGTTTTTGTGCTTACGGATGCGGTTTCATAAACAATTCCGCTGGGGAGTCCGTTATCTTTGGAATTTAACGGGCTCATTCCTCTTCCACTGCCACCTTTTGGTCCAACAATAAGGATATCCACCACTTTTGAACCCGGTGCGGTGCCACTGAGCGTAAAAGAATCGCCAGGCGGGACTAATGTAGCTGATGATTCCGCAGTCAAATCGCCTCTTACCATCAATACCATGATTGAGCCGTCATCATCTTCCCCTGAAACATCTTGCTCCAAGGAAAAGTTGCCATCTATAAATGCCTTTATCTCTACGGCACCTTCGGTACCAGTCCCATACGTATCAGGAGTTGGCAGTTTCACCTCAAACTTACCTTCCTTGTCAATTGCTGCATCAACTTTCACAATACGGTCTTCGATAGCAAGGTCTATTGTTCCTCCGATGTTTGCCGTTCCATTGACCACGAGGTCAGACCCTATTGCACAGGTCTTAGGCATATAAAACGTGACCTTCTTTTCTGTAACTGTTATGACAACGAAATCTTCCGTCCCACTCTCGAGGTCCTTTACTTTCACCGTGTAAGAGCCTATTTTGTTGAAAGAGACGACGTATTCCATCTCACCTTCCGCGTCTATCGTGTCATCGAAAGTGCCATTGCTAACTGCGGGAGGGTTGTCAGCAGAACCCGGAGGGAACTTAGCATATTTTGCACCTCGCTCTATCCAGACTTTTATGGGGTGGTCTGCCACACCAGTCACCGTCAACTTAACCTTTTCCCGCTCCACTATTTCCGTCTTTTCCGCTACGATTTTAACT
>JAGGRR010000154.1 GCA_021159465.1 Methanophagales archaeon | reverse complement strand
AGCGATTATCGTGGTACTCGATAACTTCAGCACGCATGTCGAGTTTATATGGAAGAGCATAAAAAAGGGTCATCTCGATTGTTTTCGTGGAAAATGTTAGAAGCTCTGAGGAAAAATAATCGAAAGGACATTCTATAAACAAACTTGCAGAGAGCTTATCATTTGCTAAGTCGTGGATCGAAAAGTTTATCCCATTGTGGATTTAGTTTTGTTGGGGACTATAAAGCTACTTCGGTTCATGTGGTGAGGTGAAGGAAAAGCGGTCTTTGTGAAACACGGTTTTAGATTTTACATCATTCCAAACCCAAGCCCAAACCCAAACGAAAAGTATAAGTAATAGTAATAAGTAGTCTGTTTAGTCAGTAAAAAACTAAAAACTAAAAAGGTGAGAAAGTAAAATGATAGGGGACATGGATAAGGTGATATACAGACCAATAGGAATAATACACACAGCTTTCCGTGATAAAGTAGAAGCTCCAATACAGGGTGTGTTCGCGAGAGACGCAAAGGGTGAGGTAGAGGTATTTCCAGAATATGCCGATGGACTCAAAGACCTCGAAGGCTTCTCGCATATCATCCTCATTTACCATTTTCATCTCGCCGATGGTTATTCGCTGGTCTCAATACCGTTTTTAGAAGAAGAACAGCATGGAATATTTGCAATGAGGCATTTCAAACGACCCAATCCCATCGGCTTGTCGGTTGTGAGGCTGGAGAGTTTGAGAGCGAACAAACTGGAAATCAGCGAGGTGGACATCATAAACGGAACACCACTCCTCGATATAAAACCCTTCGTGCCACAGTTTGACAATAGACCTGATGCAAAAAGTGGATGGCTCGGTAATCCTCGTTTAGACATGACTAAGGGTGAATCAGGCAGGCATAGACCTGAATAGGGTTGAAGAGATGCTTGACAGATGAGTATAAGAGGAGACTTACGCGTGTGGCACCAGGTTGGTTATAACAAAAATTTACCAAGTACAAAATAAAATATTTAATAAAGAGATGGAGGACAGGGAGAAGGATAAGTATAAGTATAAGTATAAGCAGAGGATAAGATATATTGAACATCCTTCGGACGTCGGGTTTGAGGTGTATGGAACGACGCTGGAAGAGCTATTTGCCAATGCTGCTATTGCTTGCTATGGCTTTATGACCGATATAGAAGAGATAGAAGAGACTGAAGAGCGAACAATAGAGATCAAATCAGAAGACCTCTATAGCTTGATGTTCGATTGGCTGGATGAGTTGCTCTTCCTCTTTGAGTCGGAATCTCTGGTCTTTAAGGAGTTCGATTTGAAAGTAGACGTATCAGGGGATAGTACTGGTACAGGTATAAGTATAAGTGGCAGATGTCGTGGTGGCAAATTCGACCCTTACAGGCACGAATCAGGCATAATAATAAAAGCGGTCACTTATAACATGATGGAGATAAAGAAGAACGAACTCTGGCACGCAAGGGTTGTTCTTGATGTATAACCTATATAGCATGAAGATAGACCGTGAGATAGAGATAATAAAAGGCATACCAGCATTATATTTCCCAGCTGGGGATGCTTTATGCATTGCTGACCTGCATCTTGGCTATGAGGAGGCACTGATGGAGAATAGCGGGATAGCATTGCCTTCAGGGCAGTTGAAGGATGTAGAACAGAAGTTAGAAGCGGCGATTGCAAGCTGTGGCTATGAACCTGCTAAATTGATAATAAATGGCGATTTGAAGCATGTATTCTCGGAATCCAGCCGGCAGGAATGGAAAGAGGTGCCAATATTCATACAGTTCGCTCTCAATTATGTCAAGGAGATAATACTGGTGAGAGGTAATCATGACACATTTTTGGGACCTCTCAAGCGTTTCGGCTCACGTATAAAGGTTGTAAATGCGCTCTCATACCATGATACGCTCTTTATTCATGGGCATAACCGCGATTTCGCACGGATATTGAGCGAGAGTAGCGAGCGGACAATTGTGATTGCGCATGAACACCCGATAATCGTTCTGGGAGACAGTGTTGGGGCACGTGTGCGGTTACCATGTTTCCTTATTGGTAGATTGGGACCAGGTGCGAGGCGGATGATAGTAATGCCAGCCTTCTCGCCTTTAGCAGGTGGTACGCCAGTGAATCTCGCATCGAAAGAGGATTTCTTGTCACCGATACTGAGAAGTCCAGAGGTTGTGATAGATAAGATGGAGGTATATACAGTGGATGAGGATGTGGGTATCATGGCATTCCCAGAGCTAAGGAGCTGGAAAGACGTTTCATTATCGCTATGAGGGTGCATCATCCATTTTATTTTAATCAAAAAGCTTTTGTGTTTTTGTGTATTACACCTGTCATAAAAAATCAGTAATACTTCCACGAGGAGAGGGGGAATAGAGGTGAGGGGGAATAAAAAATATCTTGTGTTTGGAATCTGCGTGGCATTTGTGCTACTTGGTGTTTTCGCGGGTGTTAGTGTTGGCGGTGGCGTCTGCAAGATGGCATGTGGGAGAAGGGGGATCGGTTCATGCGGCGGGGGATGAGGCAGTGACGCCTTTTTATCATGAAAACACAACGCATCATCATCTTTTACCATTTGATCATCCGCTGCAGATAAAAGAAGGAAGAAGGGAGGAATTTTCATTCACATGTCCATGAGAGAATTAGAAGAGCTCGCGTTGTTAATACCTCAGGTCCAAACCCAGCATCTGAAGAGGAATGGGACAGGACACTTGGCGGTTCAAACTTTGATGAAGGCAACTCAGTCCAGCAGACCTCTGATGCCGGATACATCATCGCTGGCTACACATGCTCTTACGGTGCTAGCGATGAAGATGTCTGGCTCATCAAACTTGGCTCTGAAGTTCCAGCATCAACTAAACCCGTCCCTAACATCAATACAGGTGAAGACTTTGAGACCATACAGGCAGCAATAGATGACACTGACAACTGACACACAATCTATCGATGTATTGGGTGAAGCAGTATCCTAAAAATTAAAAAGGAGCTGTGGGCAGATGAGAATAGAAGAAAATAAGGAAGTTATTGAAAAGATTTTGCAGAAATACCCATATATAGAGAAATATTACGGGCGGTTTGTCACTTTTTTTCTGGAAAAAGACCATCCATTAATAAATCTCATCATCAGAAAGAGGAGTTATCTTGATTTATTGAATGGCTGGTTAGAAAAATTAGATTCCATTCCAAATGTCACGCATTTAGTTAAAAAATCAAAAAATCCCGCAGAGTTTTTCAATATTATGTCAGAGTTAAAAGTTGCTTCATTTTTAATTGATAAAGTGGATAAATTAAAAATCATAGTGCCTAAAAACTCTTCACCTGACTTTGAAATTGAAATACTTGGAAAGACGATCACAATTGAGGTTAAAAGAATAGAAGATAAAATGGAAACGCTAAAAGGAAATGTTGAATACGATCCTACATCTCCAGGACTGCCTTATAAAATTGATGATATATCTACTATACATAGCAAAATAAAGGAGTCAATAATAGAGAAGAAACAATATTGCCAAAATATTCCGCACGTTATTATTTTTGATTACACTCCTGGTGTTGGGGAAAGTGAGTTTAAAGGTGTTTTATATCCGGAAAAAGATACACTTCAACAGATTCGTAGTAAAAGTGGTAAATTAATGGGATATGGACATCCTCCTTACGACGGTCTGTTTTATAAGAAGAATGGGGAAGGAAACTTTATTTATTCATGCTTGTCAGGAGTAGCAGCCATTTTTGAAGGAGATTCTATTTCTATAAACACTTTGATTATTAAAAGCCCCAGGATGGTGTTCTTCAAAAATCCTAATGCTGAGTTAGAGATAGAAGAGGGTATTTTAAGTTCTTTAGGAATGGAAATCTATAAAAGAAAGGAGATATAAAAACTTTTTTAAATGCGATACAACTGCTAAAGGGGGATAATTGATGACAACGGGGAGGATGCTAAGCAGAAAAGCAATTGCGTATTTGGCAGACTTATTACGCGAAAAACTTAGGGGGTATGACCTTAGGACAATATTAGATAAATTGGAGTTACCTCGAAGCTATGCATCGGGTTTTTATAAACACGAACAAATATCGAGCGTTTTAGAGAATCTTAACGACACAAAAGCTTTAGATAAGTTGTTAGAGTTTCTGAATATTATATTTTCAGAATATATAAGTAGGCTGTCTCAGGATGATATAGAAAAAATACGATTCTTCATGGAACCATGCGGGATTGATATTATAAATGATGATGAGTGGCATTGTCAGGCGATCCTAACAATTCCAAAAACTGACACTCTCATTCAGAAAGCAGAGATTTCAGCATTAGAAAAGTTACTTCCACCAGATGTTATTAACCGTTTAGAAGATGCCTATAATGAGTACTCTAAAGGAGAATTTGAAAATGTGATACCAAAATGTAGAATAGCTTTAGAAGCGCTTGCTAACTTTAACGGGTTTGGCAATGGGTTTAGGGATTTTATTACAAAGCTTAAAAAGGATGGCATCTTAAGGGATATAGAAAAAGATATTATCGGTAAAATTCATGGCTACTTATGCTCCTTTGAATCTACCCATTATGGGCCAAAACCAAATAAAGAACAGGCATTGTATGCACTTATTTTAACTCAACATACTTTGCTATTCTTAAGTAAAATCATAAGTTCTAAATGGAAAAACAGTGAATGGTGGAAACATGCCCAAATTCGTGGTTGAAGCGGATGGATACAGTATTGAATTTTGGGATCAGAACGGGCTAAAATATAAAAATATTACGTTGAAACCTACTGAAAATCATAGAGATATGTTTAATAAGGCTAAAAATGAAGGAAAGCATTATAAGACCTGCATTGCAGAGGTAGAAGTTAATGATGTAGAAGATTGCAATAGTGCCATAAAAGGATCTCAAAAGAATCTTGATGAATTATCCTTTTATCTGGCTTTTGCTTTTAATCACGATGTCTTTTTCAAAAATTTTAAGTGCTATAAAGTTGAAAGTGGCTCTAAGTACTTTGTTACTTACTGTTTCAGATCGTCAATGTATGTTGGAAAGATGAGAGTTGGATATAGAAGATATAACATTTCTCCAGATGGAATTCAAAATTTCATTG
>JAGGRR010000153.1 GCA_021159465.1 Methanophagales archaeon | reverse complement strand
ATATTGGGCTGACCGTCACCATATATCCTGCAATTGTCTATCGTTATCCTCTCACTCTTGGTAATTGAAAGCAAATTGTCAACTTCATCACAATTATAGCTTCCAGGTGAAGTGAACCTGATTGTGAAATTTTTTATTGTAATATCGCTTGAGTTTTTTATGTTTATACCCTTTACGAAAACATTCCATCCCTCACCTGTGATTGTGATGTTGTGTTTGTTTTCAACAGTGAATCCTAAATAAGTGCCATCATGCACATATATAACGGTGCCGGGCGCGGCATCCTCTACCGCCTCTCTTACCGTGGGGAAATCACGGGGCACATCTATCACACGACCACGCACAACCTCTCGCTCTTCACTCAAATTATTGTTTGTCTCATCAAGCTCATCAACGAAATTTCCATCATCTACGGACACAAGTATTTCATACAATCCGTAATCTGCGGCGAGCCATTTGAGTGTTAGTGAGGCATTGCCGACAGGCGGAAGATAAACAGTACCGAAATCCTGAAGGCTGAAGTTTTCTACCGCTCTTTCTGTGAATTGGCGAACATAAAGCGAGACATTCGCATTGATTCCAACATATCCACGATTCTCAATCGTTACATTGACAGGAATTTGCCTTCCAAGGTATAAAGTGCGAGGCATCTCCATGCGAGAAGGCACAAAATCCGGCTTCGGATATACACCGAGCAAATTCAAATCCAGAGGAGACCAGCCGTATGTTTCCTGAGAGACAATAAGAGATGCATTCGCCTCCTCAGGTATCCATGTGCCATTCCGCTCGTCATAAATCCACAACTTCGGTTCTGAAAAGCCCGCAACTTCCGTTATGATATTAGCCTTATCCTCGCACCTGGGCGCTTCAAGCCCGTGCTTCTCGCAGAACTTACAAGTTGCCTCAAATATCGTCGCATTCCTCACAACATACAAACTGTCATAGATGACTGCTCCCCCTCCAGTATACATAAGCATGTTTATTTTTGTCGCTTCTTTCACCTCCACACAGGTAGAATTAACATTATTGCTCTCGTTTGTCTCCACAATATTATCTGAACTATCAACTTTAACGCTCAGTGTGTAGTTGCCGGTTGCAGCAGGCGTCCAGTTGAATCTCAAAACCTTTCGCTCGCTTCTGTTTATCTCGCTCAGTGTTCTGTAATCTCTGTCTATGACAGAGCCATTTCTGAGCACTTCAAACATCACAGATACAGGATCAAAACCATAACTCCACGAAATATCATAGTCGCCTATGTTCGCAATCGTCACATTTATGTCATTTGAGACATTCACAAAAACATCATTGAAGACATCACATGGCTCCACACGCTCAACTATGAGGTCTGCGGATGTGAAATAAAATTCAGCACAGCGCTCATTGTTCTCTTCATTCCTCTCTTTTATCTCGTTTGATGCATCCGCATGCACGCACACATGGAATTTACCTGGAACCTCAGACTCAAATACAAATGAAAAGTCTCTGCTCTCTCCATATTTCAGCCCGTTTATTGTTCTGTTTGTTACGTTAACAACAAACTCTTTGCCGAGAGCAGTTTCATTCTTTACAATGAACGAGACATTGAATGTGTCGTTGAAGCTCTTTCCCTGATTTGAAATCGTAACATTCACGGGGCATTTCTCCTTTACAAGTGTTTTCTTTCTCACTTTGAGCGTTTCGAGAACGATGTCAGGCATATCAAGCGGCAGTGTGATGTTGAAATTGAAATAACCCTGATTGACAGTGGAACGGTTCAGACATATTGACGATGTGTTTGTGCTGCCTCCCTGGTCTGATGCGGTCAGATCAAAACATATGCTCGCAGGCATGAAAATCCAGTAAGACGAGTTCTCGCTCATGTTCCTGTAATAATTCGCACTCACGCTCACATTTGCAGCGGTGCAAGCACACCCATCTTCATAACTTATGTTCCCGGAAAGCAGGAAAGGTGTCTCAGGCGGACTGAGCGGTGCTTCACTCACATTTATCTGAAAAGAATATGTGTTATTGTTCTCATTCGCCTCCGGTATCTCATCATTCACATCCACAAACACGGAAATATTATATGTGCCCGTATATTTCGGGACAAATTTGAATTCCACCTTCCTCACTTCATCGGGAGAAATCTGCACCCGTTTCGTTATTGATGTTGAATTGTCAGCGGCGGCAGTGGCGTTAGTAGCAGAGGCGATGAAAGTCACATTCAGCGGCACTTTGATGTCACCACGATTCATGACAAATACCCACACGGGCACCATGAAATCACGATAAGGTATGCCATTTACATTCACTCTCCCTATGTATAAATCACTCCTGCCTATCACCTCCACACTCGTGTTATAAGTGTTGTTGCTCTCGTCTCTCTCAGCAATCTCATCAGAGGAGTCCAATATGAATGAGAGGTTATACTTTCCTTTGCTGCGGGGCGTCCAGTTGAGCTGCAATTTGCCTATGTAATACGAAAAAATTGCGCTATCAGTAGGATAACGTCCTATTCCTGTGTAATATCTTTCCTTTATCTCTTCCATTTTTACACCGACACGCCTGGTTACAATATCCTCCGCATCTCCTTTGCGTGCTATAAGTGTTACATTGAAACTCTCGTTATCAAGTGGTGCAGGCAGAGGTTTGCTCCAGTCTATAACCCACTTTCCAAAGGGATCATGCCATCTCAAAGCCGGTCCGTCATTTTTCACGGTTACCTCAATGGTGTTTGAGGCATTGACGAAGCAGTATTTAAGCTCGCTGCCGAGCATGCTCACATTTATGATGAAAAGTTCAGGTGCAGTTATGCTGACATCAGCGATTGCTTTGTTATCGTTCTCATTCGCCTCCTCTATTTCATCTGCTGAGTCAACAGTGGCAATGAGCGTTGTGTCAGGAATATCATCACGAGAAGGCGTCCAGTTGAACTGAACAGTGAGATTTGACATGCTTTCAATGCCCGGAATGCGTTTTGTCATCGTGTATCCGCTTTTTGAGG
>JAGGRR010000152.1 GCA_021159465.1 Methanophagales archaeon | reverse complement strand
CATCCATAAAATATTTGTCATGCGTCCCCTCAGTTTTTGAAGACGGGAAGAAGTCTCTCGTAAATTTCACAAACCAATTATTTTTACTTAACCCTTTTCTGTCCTCGTTCTTGCCTATTAGTCTTAGTCCATCTACAAAATTCCCAACCCATCCCTTATTTATCATTTTCTGCATATTATCCTCCCGAAAGATGTCCATCTTCTTCACGCTATCCTGACAATCATACATCTCCTTTATCCAGGAAGGTAGCACATCTTCCACACACCGCACAATATCAATGTATTTACCCCCGCCTTTTTGTGTGTAAAACAGAAAAATCAACCTCACAACATCCTCCTTATCCTTAACAATCTCTTCTAAATAATCTTCTTCGCTTAAAAGACCGTCAACATACTCCTTATCCTTGTAATAAGTCACAATATCGTAAAATTCGTCAAACAACTCTCCAAATATGATTTTTGGTATTACATAATACTCACATCCGAAGAAATTAAATCCCTTCTTTGGAAAAGATAAATTATCATCTAAAAATCTTTTTCCTGTTTCTAAGGTTCTCGCACAATACTCGCAAATAGGTATCTCCTTCCAATGATTTTCTTGAATAAAATTTGGTGAAAATCCCCGCTTATCAGCGGTAGAGAACGACAGCCCAAAACCTGAGCTTCTTAATGAAGGAAGCACAAAACCGTAAATTTCTCCACTATTCCCGCATAAATAGCAAATTCCTTCACCTCTTGATTCACCAATTGAATCCAAAAAGTAATAACTCCTAACAGTGTCTTGAACCAAGACATTCTTGAATACGTAAATTTCTCCTATGTATTTTTCATTCCCATTTTCTTCCAATTTTAAAGTAATTAGGACATTTCTCCTCTCCTCTTTAGGTATCCCTTTATAGCGTTCAATTAGCTTTCTTTCTATCTTATCTCTATTCTTTTCTAACTCTTCCGCTATCATCCTGAACAGTGCTTCATCTTTATCCTTAAACCATCTCGCAATCTTATTCCTGAAAGTCTTCTCAACTTTATCGGTAATTAACGCTGAAGGTAGAGTATCAATTCCTCTTGAAGAGCCCCCTCGATAAAGATATAATGATGCCTTTCTTGGATCATACTCTTCTTGAATAATGCTTTTGTAGGAAAAACCTCTTGCCGTATGTTGAAAAACTATGCATAAAACCTGTTTCGTATTTTTGTCCAATTTCACTCTATCCACAAATGTCTCAATATCACCTAATCCCTCCCGCTTCTTGACATAATCCCCCAATTCCTTTATCGCATCCAGCATCTTCTTACCAATCCTGTCTTTTGTATTAACCACATATAAAGATACCGTGATTGTGAAAAACTGTGTAGTGTAATCTCGTGGTTAGTGGTTAGTGGTTAGCCGTTAGCCAACCCCTCAAAAATGAACGTTCACCTCACCGGATTCACGAACCCGAACCCCATGCTGTTCTTCTCTCCGAGCCCGCACTCCATCAGAAACCAGTAAAACCTCCTCATCTCTTCGCTTATCTCAAACTTCTCCAGCAAATACCACACACTACCTATTATTATGAACTCCTTGCCACCTTTCACATTCTTCACTGCAACCTCTTTATTGAACCTCAACCTGTCGAACAACGGCTCTTCATCTTCAATCGTCAGCTTCTCACCGTAAAACGCCTCATACTTCTTCACCGCATTATCCTTCAACCTCGCAAGAAAGAAATCGAGGTCGCCATCTCGTCGAAAAGAGTAGTAAAGATTCCTTCGACTGTCTTTGTAAAGCACTATCGGACTGCCCGAGATAAACTGATTTTTGAGTGGCACTTTCACTTTCTTCACTTCCTCTATTCTTACCTTATGAGCACCGATATGCGCATCCTTCTTCGCTCGTACCCCTTCAAACAACCGCCCCATCAGCCCCGCATTCGGCGATGACACGATAAAACGCTTCGCTTCCCCCTCCACAAAATCACCACCCGGAAACATGTCGGAGAAGCAGAAGAACTTGAACCGCTTCGCTGAATGAAAGTTCGCATCCTCCTCCACATCTCTCAGGCATTCGTATATAAATCCCTGAATCGTGTGCTTATACACCACATCCGCTGAGAAATCCTCCGAAGGTTCTATCTTAATTATCAATCGCATTTATTGGGCACTTAAATTTGACCTTTAGATATAGCCACATGTAAATATTATATTTTTACTATCATTCTTATAATAATATAGCATATAGCCCATAGCGCATAGCCCGGTGGTGTAGTGGTCAAGCATGTGAGACTCTGGATCTCACGACCTCGGTTCGAATCCGTGCCGGGCTATACTATACTTATACTATGCTTATACTATTACAATTTAATCTCAATTTATGTGGTTATAGTTATATTAAACGAGCGAGAATGAAGATAAGAACGAGTAGCACGGAACTGAAGCATCTGCTGATAGCTTGGATTGCTATCTCCTTCGCATTCACCGTGCTCATCAAACGCTGGATGATTTTGAACCTGAGTTGGGCAAATGTATTCATTCTCTCCACTATTACAGTTGGCTCAGCCTTCATATTTCATGAACTGGCACATAAATTCGTCGCACAGAGCTATGGAAGCTGGTCAGAATTCAGAATGGAGCCGTTTATGCTCTTTATTGCGATACTACTACCCTTCTTCTTACCTTTCATCTTCGCAGCACCGGGTGCTGTCATGATATTCAATCCATATCTTACGCGTGAGGAGAGTGGAAAGATAGCACTGGCAGGACCGATGATGAACGTTGCGTTAGCAATGATGTTCTTACCCCTATTCTACTTCTCTCACGGCTTGTTCAGGTACGTGGGCTATTTCGGCATGTTCATAAACGCATGGCTTGCACTCTTTAATATGATTCCTATCAGCGTACTGGACGGTAAGAAGGTACTGGCATGGGACAGGAGAATATACACCTTTGCGCTCTTAATCGCCCTCTCTGTGCTGATATTGAATGAGCTGGTCGTGGTCTAGATCTAAATTGTAATTGCCAATTGCTTAACTCTTCAAAAACTCGTTTACCAGCCTTATCGCACACAAATCACCACAGATGGAGCATGCATCGCTCTCTGAGGGTCTGCTATTCCTTATCATGCGTGCTTCTTCGGGATTTATAGCGAGCTCAAACTGCCTCTCCCAATTGAGATTTTTACGTGCATACGCCATCTCCTTGTCACGCCGTTTCGCACGTGCACTTTGCTCCTCTTTTACAAGGTCTGCGACATGCGCCGCTATCTTCGTGACCACCGTGCCATCCTTTATATGCTGTATAGAAGGCAGTGCGAGATGCTCGGAGGGTGAGACCATGCATAGGAAGTCAGCGCCATACATACCTGCTACTGCGCCTCCTATCGCACTCACAATGTGGTCATACCCCGGTGCGATGTCAGTAACGAGCGGTCCAAGCAGGTAAAGCGGTGCGAAATCTGTTATATGCTTTATTGTCTTCACAGATGCTTCTATCTCATCCAGTGGTACATGCCCCGGACCCTCTACAATCACCTGCACACCTTCTTCTCGTGCGAGCGCAACGAGCTCACCGAGAATTATGTTCTCCATGTATTTCGCCCTGTCTGAAGCATCAGCGATGCAGCCTGGTCGCATACCATCACCAAGGCTCAGTGTTAACTCATATTCCTTCGCTATCTCCAGTAGGTAGTCATATTCCGCATAGAACGGATTCTCACACTCGTTATGAATCATCCATGCGACAAGGAAGGCACCTCCACGACTCACTACATCCAAAATGCGGTTGCACCTCTTCAACCGCTCAAGTGAGTTAAGATTCACGCCTGCATGGATAGTGACGAAATCAATACCGTCTTTCGCATGCTGCCGAACTGCATTGAACATATCATCAGAGGTCATATCCACAACCGCTCTCTCACCACGTTTACCCAGTGCCGCCTGATATATCGGTACTGTACCCACAGGCACATTCACTTCCTTCAATATCAGCCTGCGAACCTCATCGAGATCACCACCTGTTGAGAGGTCCATTATTGTATCTGCACCATATTTCACTGCTATCTTCGCTTTCTCCAGCTCCTCTCTCACGTTTACATAGTCCTTGGATGTCCCTACATTCACATTCACCTTCGTGCTCATGCCCTCGCCTATTGCCTTCAGCGCTATCCCATCCCCTCGCCTCACATTACACGGTATTACAACTCGACCGGAACGAATAAGCCGTTTTAATTTATCTTCACTGACTCCTTCCTCTAAAGCGACTTGCTTTAAATCCCTATCGCTTCCCATTTTTTGTTTTATTCTATAATAATATAGAACGCCTTTCTTTGTAATATCTTTTAGAGAGATGAAAGAAGAGGGAAATAAAAATAAAAAAATTAAAAACACACTCGATCTGCTTATTACCAATTTCCCGACCTATACGGAAACCCTTGGCATAGACCTTAAGGAACCCTCAGGCAGGTTCAGGTGGTTTTTGGCTTCTATATTATTCGGTGCGAGGATAAACGAGAAGATCGCTATACAGACGTATAAGGCATTTGAACGTCATGGGATAGATAGCCCGGATAAGGTCATTGCTGCCGGCTGGGACGAACTGGTGAAGATTCTGGATGAAGGCGGTTATGTTCGATACGACTTTTCAACAGCGACGAAGTTGCTCGAGATAGCGCATCGTATTAAAGATAAATATGGCACTCTCGATAACATTTATGAACAATCTACCTCAACAGAAGACCTTGAGTGCAGATTGATTGAATTCAAGGGCATTGGAAGAGTAACAGTGCAGATATTCCTGCGTGAGTTGCGTGGCATATGGCAGATAAACCCCGTAGTCTCGAATAGTGCGAGAATAGCTGCAGAGCATCTGGGCATAGATTTGAGCCAATTTTCATCCTCAGGTGAGCTACTGGCTAAGATTGAAGCTGCACTCGTTAAGCTCTTTATACGATACTGTAAGCGGCAGAGATGCGATAAATGCCCGCTACGGATAGTGTGCAAAGCGGCAGGGTAAGGATAAGGATAAGGATAAAGAGATGCAAAAAACGAGATATGAGTATGATGTGCTTGTTATAGGCGATGTCTTCTGTGATATAGCAACGAAGCCGATACGGGCATATCCGGAACGGGACAAACAGATAGGCTGTGAATTCATGCTCAGCATTGGCGGTCAGGCAGGTAACTGTGCAGCCGCTTGCGCTTCGCTCGGATTGAGGACTGCTATTATATGCAAGCTCAGCAATGATGTGCTATCAAACTGGCTATTATCGGAGCTGGAAAGGCTCGGTGTGGTTTGCATTGCCGCTATTTCAGAACGAAAGCCACACCCCGGGATAACAGTGAGCATAGCATTTGAAGATGGTAGCCGGTCTATGCTCACTGATAGGGGTGCGAATCAGGACCTCATGCGAGAAGATGTGGAAGCTGAACTTTTAGGACGTGCACGATTCGTTATGAGGGCAGGACATTGGAACACGGAAGGTTTATTCACAGTCAATAAGGATTTACTCAGGATAGCCAAATCCCACGATGCGTTCACGGGCGTTGATATCGGATGGAGTGCTTATCTTGGCTGGACAGCCAGTGCGAAACAGACCGTCTTTGAACTTCTACCTTTTACCGATTTCCTGTTCGTAAACGAGGCAGAGCTAAAGGAGCTATCAGCAGAGCAGTGGCAGGAGCAAGAGCAAAAGCAAGAGCGGGATATACTGGCAAGAGGATGCAGGAACGTGATCATTCACAGGGGTGCAAAGGGCTCTTCATGGATAAGCTCTGATTTCACGGTGAGCTCTCATTCTTTCAAAGTGAATGTGGTATCGCCAACAGGTGCAGGTGATGTCTTTAATGCTGGATTCATATACGCTTTTTTGGATGGTAAAGGAGCAGAAGAATGCCTTGAATTCGCCAATGCCTGCGCTGCACTCCATATAAGCAGAACAAGGTCTCGTAATGCATTTCCCAGACTGGATGAGTTAGAGTTACAGTTACAGGGTTTGAATAAGCAAAACCCCCTCTCCCTCTAATTATATGTTTATCACAATGCGGAAGCTATGTCTTATAAAAGTAAAAGAAGCAATCTCACAATCTCAAACAGAAGTGTGACAGCGACAGGGATGCCACGGGATAGAGATAGGGATAGGGCGAGGGTGGTGATGCTCGATTTCGGTGGGCAATACAGCCATCTCCATCTCCATCTTATAGCGAGGCGATGCACAGACCCGGGTGTATATACCGAATACCGAACTTCTACCTTTTGATATACCCTTAGAGGCGTTTAAAAAAGCAATAAGCGGTAAGGGTAAGGTCAGAGGCGTTATACTCTCTGGCAGACCCTTTAGCGTTCACGAGTCTGAGAGTCCATGATACAGTCCCGATATATTTACTTTGAATCTACCCTTCATCGGTATCTGTTATGGTGCACAGTTAATAATAGGCTATACAAAGAATTCACTCATAGCAGCATTCCGTATCCCCCTAAACATTTACAGGAGTGATAATAATAGCAAGAGCCACACAATCTATGCCTATGGCATTCAGTTCCATCCTGAGGTCCACCATACAGATAATGGTGATAAGCTCACGTGTATCTTCATTGATAATGGACTGCTACGGGCAGGCGAGGCAGAGGAAGTCCTGAATACCTTCAGAGTCGGGCTCAAACTGAAAATAGTATTCGTAAATGCGAGAGAGCGGTTTCTAAATGCTTTGCGGGGCATTAATGATGCAGAAGCGAAACGGAAAGTGATAGGTGTGCTCTTTAGAGATATTTGAAGAAGAGACAAAGAAAAGAGGTATGGATTTTATCGCTCAGGGCACTACACTATATATACCCGGATAGAATAGAGAGTGCCAATAAGGGATCTGTATAAGGACAAAGTGAGAGAAGTAGCAAAAGAGTTACAGAGGAGAAACTGCGAATATGCCGTGAAGCCTCATGGATAGTGGAGGAGGAATTGAAGTACAGAGGATGGTATGACTGTGTATGACAGGCATTTGCAATCGTCGGTGACGACCTCGCAACAGGGGCACTCGGAGATGCAAGGAACTTGGGTAGAATCGTCACAATAAGGGTGGTTACGTCCGTAGAGGCGATGACTGCTGACTTCGTGAAATTACCATATGAGGTGCTGGAGGATATAAGCAGACGAATAACAAATGAAGTCCGAGGTGTAACATAGGGCACCTATGCGATCTCTTCGAAGCCATCATCGACGATAGAGCCATGTTGAGATTTTTTTTCGTTTATTCCTGGGTGAGATCCACCTTCCGCTCGTAGGTCTGAACCCACATGCCCTTACTCTGTTCCCAGGGCTTACCAGTCTTATAAAAATTGAACTTCTTCATTGCTCGTTCGCATGGCTCGTTACCCGCAAGGATATTCACATAATTCACCTTGCACTTATTCGCCTTCGCGAACTCATAGAACTGCTCATACATCGCTGAAGCCACACCCTGGTCTCGATACTCAGGCAGGACTGCTTGCTGCTCGCCGAAACAACCCCTCTCTGTTATGGATGCTTTATATACACCCACCAGCTTACCATCTATGCGAACACCGAAGAAGAAATAGCCAGAATCCATCTCCTTCTTTATCTCTTCCTCACTCATCGCACGTTTCTCACGCCATTCCTTCGGGTACTCATACGCCTTAGGCCAGACCTCTTTATACAGCGCGGCGATATCCTTCGCATCCTCCTTACCGAGTTTTATTGCGCGGCGCTTCTCTCCCGTATATGCATCATTTACAACGCAGACGCCCATCTTATCCTATATAAAGATAGATTATTTTACCTTTTATAAATATCCTCTATCTATCTTTCATTCATAAACCTCTTTTGCATCTCCACCACCTCTTTACTGTCCCTTGCCCTGGAATATGCGAGTAACATCCCCTCATTCAACCTCAGAAATTCATTGCCCCACTTGAATTTGCTTAATATAGCTCGTGATTGTTCCCTCTCACCGAGTATGAACAGAGCAGCTGCGAACGCCTCCGCAGAACTCAGGATAAAGGGTTTACCATAGTTCGTTGGGTTCGATGCGATAAGATAAGGCAAAGCCCGCTTCCTTCTTCTCAACTTCCTGAAAATCGCCTCAAAAGTGCTTATCTCCTTCCAAGAACAATCGAAAACGGTTATACTGCTCGTAGATTCTCTATCTGCGGGTGAAAGCGCTATGCTAACAGTAGGAACGAGCAAAATCGTTTTATAGGGTATCATCCGCATCTTATTAACCGATCTTATCAAGCCTGCTCGTGCTAATTTCCGCGCTGTACACCTCTTAGGGTCACATTGCCCTGTATCGTAGGCATATAGTTGCATATATACAACAATAAAGTCGTATAACCTATATTCCGCACATATTGATATAAAGTACCTCAGAATTTAATTTTATACCCGGCTATAACACAGAATTTAAATGAGAATTATTTTATATGAATATCTATGTCAATGAATCTACTCTCCCCACTCGATTATAGTAGCAAGAACCTTGAGCACCCTGCCCTGGCATAGGGTATAGTAGCCACGGTATGCAAGGAAATCGGCCTCCTGGCAGACGAAATTGATAGGATCGTTGGTGTAGAACGCCAGAAAGTGACCTTGTGGCGAGGTAGTTTTTGCCATGGTCCTGAACGCTCTTCTCCTAGATTCGTAGACCGACCACTGTACCCATTCCCTGAGTTCAGGGGGACGAAACCGGTGGAGATATTGATCAATAAGCCTTCAAGGTGAGTACGAGCATGAAGAAGGCGACAT
>JAGGRR010000151.1 GCA_021159465.1 Methanophagales archaeon | reverse complement strand
GAACACGAACTCACTGTACTGGAACAGCCCGACTGGAAAGTTGGCGATTGGTGGACTGTTAGTTTTACGTACCGTGCAGTTTGGCAGGCTGTTCCTCTTCCTTTATGCTCGTGGATAGCCGAAAAGTACAAATTCGAGGTTGTGGACATCGTGAATATAGATGGTAAGGACTGTTACGTTGTAAGAGTGGGAAATGAGTTCTTGTATTTCAAAAAAGAAAATGCATCTCCAATTATAAGCGGCAATATATTAGCCCCCTTTGATTTCCCGGCTTTTCCGCTTGAAAGGAATGTAACCCGTACTTATGGGGGGATTCAACAGAGCGTTTCGGTTGATACGTTCACGAAAAAAGACGGAAATAGTGTAAAATGCTTTAAAGTATCATTACAACGCCCGTGTACAAGCCAGAACGTTACCCAGTACTGGCAACCCGGTGCACCATGGTGGATTTATGAAGAGAAAGGAGACATGGTGAAGGCGTGGTTAATGGATTGGGGGCATGAAGAGGTACATGAAGAGGTAAAAAAAACTTCAGTGAGTTATATCCGCACTGAAACACCCGTTCCTCTACCCTCAACCCGAACAGGAGGCACGAGGAATTATAATATACCCACCAGTGGCACAGCTGTTAAAATACCGTGGTCAGGCTACTGGTGGCCCATGGCAGACAGAGATATTTACGGAACTGATATAATAAATCTCTACGATAATAATCGCGCGATGGAAAAATACGATTACTATGTTCTTTACAGACACGGCTATAACCCGGGAGCGAAGCAGTGGGAGTCTCGTTCTCACTGGCCCTGGACCGAAGGGCATCCGTGGGAACCTGAATATCTCAGGATACCCGGACATAAAGTCAGTAGAACAGTTTTAAGAGAGACTCATGCAGAAGAAGACTGGGCGTGTGATATAAATGGAGATGGTGATTTAGATGATCCCTGGGACTTCACTGATGGGACGGAGTTATACAAACCAGACGGTGACACTGATGACTCCTATGACGCGAGCTGGTTCGGACACTGTCACGCATGGTCAGCCGCATCCATACTGGAGCCCGAGCCGTTCACCGCGACAAAATATACGGGTATAGATTTTGCGGTTGGTGACTATTAGTTTCTGGGGTCTGCCTTATCCCCAAGGTGACCCGAATGACATATATCCTTGTTATTTTCCGTCTGGAATTATCCCGCATACAGATACAGGATGAATATCCAGGATGACCCTTACAATTCATCCCGGAAGCTCGTGACCTGCACCGTATGGTTCGCCGATGATGGTGTCCCTCCTGATTTCGTTGGCACATCGTGTTTCACAAAAGTGTACACATATAACGTCACGCTTGATGAAAATGGTTATGCGGTTAAAGGTAATAATACGTGTGCGTGGGTCGGCGGTAGTATTACAAACCATCCCGATTTTATATGGTATCCCACAGCTCAGCGAGCTGTATCAGGTTGCCCGCTGGAGTACGATAAAGTGAAAGAACCCTGCTGTGCCAGGAACATCCTGCTTATTGATGACGACAATGGCGCTAACTACGAGACGTATTACATGGCGGCGCTGGATGCCAACGGCTACGACTATGATTATTGTCACAAGCCGCCAGCGGCATCACTTCTCTTGAAGTACCCGGTGGTGATATGGCTGACGGGTAATAATTGGACGAACACTTTAACCCCAACCGACCAGGAAAACCTTCAGATGTACCTGGATCATGGTGGAAACCTGTTCATTTCAGGGCAGGACATCGGGTGGGACCTGGTAGCCACTGGAGATGCATCTTCACGGGCGTTCTATTACCATTATCTGGATGCAAACTATATCCGAGACGATACCGAGATCTACACCTTA
>JAGGRR010000150.1 GCA_021159465.1 Methanophagales archaeon | reverse complement strand
AAAGGAGCGATTGAGCGCGGTTGAATCCGAAATAGGTAAAGTCAGAACATGAAGATGGCAGAAAGGCGATGCTGGAACAGTTAGTTGAAGAGCGGAAAATAACGACCGCCAACTGTCTCGTTCTTGGGATAATGAGGCTGCATCGGGAAATAGCAGCATTGTAATTGCTCAATATCATAGAATCACAAGACAGTACATACATGAGCTATGAGCTCGTTGTTTACCTCTATTACGCTTACGCTTGCAGGGTTACCGAGAACAAAATAAAGAAGATATTGGAAGAACCGGGGATCATCATTTCCGCAGGTGGAATCTCCAATATTCTGACGCAGGAGAAGCGAAGACGGAAAAACCGCATGGGAGAGCATGATGTCATGTCTATACTCTATACTTGTAAAGAAGCAGATGGTCGGTTTCTTTGGTTATATCAGGGATACATTTTCAGGAAAACGTGCCATGACAAGATTTGCACAGCTCATTTCACGTAATCATCTTTAATATCCACCTTTTATTGTGCAGATACGTTTCCAGCATAAAAGAAGTTTTTGCAAAGCAAAAATTTGGGTGAATGTCAAATGTACGAACTCTTTTAAGGTGTGTTATATGAAGTGCCCACATATTTTCCTATCACTCCTATCAATATCCATGAAATATGATGATGAACTTCGCCATTGGCGTGTGGTTCGTAATATTCATGCTCGTATAGCTCCTTGATATTTAGGAAGGCAAAATCCTCAATCAGTTCTTCTCTGGTGCAGAAATGAATATACACTTTTTCCTGAAATGAATTGGATTCATCGAAAACAGGAATGCCCTTTCTGTAATGTTCGGGGTCTCTTACTGAAAGTGTGCTCAAGAACAGTAATCCGTTTGGTGCTAACGTTCTCATAATTGTTTTTCTAAGCTCTTGCCTTTCATCCTTTTTTAGTAGTTGATACAAGTTTGAGATAAATACAAGGTCATATTTGCCATCCCTCAGCTCTGTGAAATTGCAACACTCAAATTTCACATCGTCCCCTTTTTGTGTTTTTAATGCTGTATCTGTATCTAAGGCAATTTCTATAGCTTTTCTGGAAATGTCTATCCCTAAAATCCTACATCTAAAATTGTCTAAAAAGTAGAATACATCACGACCATACCCACAGCCAATGTCCAATATGCTAAACATCCCCTTGTTTAATTCGCATTTCTCTAAGTATCTAACTGCAGCAATGGCTAACTCACTTGGTCTTCCTCCCCAAATACGTTCATTGCTTTTATACCCATCATCCCAAAACGTTTTCAGTCCCTCCTATTTTTGTGCGCATTTCATATAATCATGATACAGGCAGAGACAAAAATCTTAGGGTGTAAAATTCACCACCCTTTTTGCTTTTTGCTTTTTGCCTTCCGCCTCTGTAAATTTCCCGAGGAAGTATTCATAGATTCTGCTAAATATATCCTTTCCTCTGTGCTCCAATCCAAACCGAATGGATGAAAAGAGATTGATAAGGTAAGCCAGAAGATCGTAATGGTCAAGGTTTATTTTCGTGTATATCTTTGGAATCACATCCTTAAGTTGGTTTGGATGTTCATTCTCAAGAGCTCCGATGTTTTGTCCAGTATCTCCCCTATATTTTGCTGATTCGCATTTTTTATGTAATCCCAACTCGTCTTCTCTGGGACATATAAAGCCCCATTAGCGAGGTAGATGTCCCTATCCTCAGCAACCTGCATCTTAAATTCTTCCGGGTATCTCTTTACTTCTCTATTACAATATCTCGTTCCTCTTTTCCTCAAATGCGTCATTGTCATTGCTGTCTTGACGAACTGTCAACCCTACCTGCTTGGATGAATGATGACACTCTCACCTTCACCTCCACCACCTCCTTTTGTTGCGCACATACGAATCAGTGGTTTGGATATATGCCTTCTGGCGACTGGGGGCACTTCATATAGCCCCTCCTCTATCGCCCTATTTATGGTCACCACCTCTTTTGCTTCTCGTTTCGTATTACAATGTTTACATCGATAACCCTGCTCTCGTCCCGCGGATTCCATGCTCCTGCCACACTGCTCGCATCTGGGATTTCGCAATTCTTCCTTATTCAAACTCTTTATCTCTATCTTCTCAAGGTTCAATGTCCCGCGTTTGAAAGACCCAAATACTCTGACCTCATCACCATGCCGCAACTTTCTTATAATATTACGAAAGCCTTTCGTCGGCTCATAGGCTATACAATCGACCCTGGTGGATAGAGTGGGTAAAGAGAGCTTGAATAGCACATGTCCACCCACAAGCGTACATGGATTGGACTCAACAACGCCATCAAGTATATATGAGTGGTAATCAAGCAGCTTCTGTCCCGTGCCATGCGTAATCAGGTGGAAGTCTGTACCTTGATTCGTGATGAACAGCATTATCCGCTCCACAGGTTCTGAGTCTATGATTTTATAAGCTTTGTAGATTGCATCCACGCTGTCACCCCTTATACCAAAGAGAACCGGACATGGGGAATGCGGTGCGAAGACGATTCGCCTGTTCGCTACATCCACAGTATCCCACGTGAGCGGGTAAGTAGCCGCATCTGCTTCCCATACACTATGCTCATCTATCCTTCTCGGGGCACCCCATCTATCCTTCTCCCTATATGCCATCAGCTCGTAAGTGAAATCGTAACGATGATAACGCTGGAGCATAACAAAGGCTGCGGCAGCTAAAGCGCCTATTATCCCACGCTTGTTCTTCAAGCCAAAGTAATCGAACCCGGATTCGGCGATTATTGCCAAAGCATCCTTCTGTGTCAATACAGTCCGGACTGCTCTTTCGTAATAACTCTTTAACTGGCTGACCCTCAAATTGGACATGGACTCGTCCTCAATGAAGACAACACCAGGATTCGTATTCGCATCGTCCAGCTCAGAGAACTTGCTTACTGTTGATCTCACCAGCTCCTTCACATCCTCTAATCTCGTTCTCGCGGTCGTGGTTGTGATCTCAAAAGCTACTGCGCCATTGCCCCGCGTTTTATAGGGTATGCTGGGATTCAATCGTACCAGCCTGGGAGTGGAGACGGAGACTTCGCCATGATTATAATTACGATTACGAAGTGCATCCACCAGATATGCGCATAGATACGTCGTGCACATCCCCTTCCTTGAATCTGTATCATCTATTCCCACAATCATGAAATCTCGGCTAATATCGCCTCCTCAGCCCTTCTTCATCTGCGTATCGCGCTATCAAATGGCTTATCTCTTTACTATACCATCCCCTCTTTATAAAAGATGGATAGATCGGCAGACGCTCACGCAATACAAAAGGCGCTATTGCTTCTCTTAGTTCCGCTTCACCGGGCCACGGTGATTCAGGATTTATATAATCTATGGTATGCTCAGAGATCCCGCCTAAATCAGAAGCGCCGAGTTCTATCAGTTCCTTGGGCGACGTGAGATTTGGTGGTATCTGAATGGCGATCTCAGCAGGCAATATCGCACGTGCTGCACTGATAACCTCTTTCAGCTCCTCAAGACCCGGTGGTCTTACATCCCACATCGGCGTGAATGGCTTGGGCACGAACGGCTGAATAATAACCTCCTGGATATGCCTATACTCATCGTATAGTGATTTCAGCGCCTCTAATGCCTGAATACGATCTTCTGGCTTCTCTCCTATACCTATCAATAACCCCGTAGTAAAAGGAATTTTAAGCTCGCCTGCACGCGCTATCATCTCCAATCTAACTTCCGGCACTTTACCTGGTGAGTTTTTATGCGCTTCAAGCTCCGCTGTCGTCTCCAGCATCAAGCCCATTGAGGCATTCACAGCACGCAACTCCAGCAGCTCTTCACTACTCATGATACCGAGGTTACAATGTGGTAGCAGTCCATGCTCTATTGCCAATTTACATAGCTCCTTTGTATATTCCACGAGAGAAGAGCATGAACAGCAGCCCGTGGTGCTGCGCAGCCAATCTTTGAAATGCGGATTTGCAAGCTCAGGTTTCTCACCCGCAGTAAATAGGGCTTCCGTTGCAGAACCTCTCGCACGTTTTATAAGTGCTAAAAACCGTTCTACCGAGATCAAATATGCGTCTTTCATGCTACGTGCCCGGAAGACGCAATATGCACATGCATTCCTGCATACGTTCGTCACAGGTATGAAGACATTCTTTGAGAAGGTTACATATTTATATTTTGGCTTCATCTCACCTGCCACCTCCACCTGGTTTACCTTTTCCTTTTCCTTTGCCTTTACCTTTGCCTCTTCGCTCTTCTACTGTAACCCAGAAGAGATTATTTCTATAGCTCACCCTCTTTATTCTACCACTTTCATACAATCTCGCCAGGCAGTCCTCTATATTACTCTGCTTCAATCGCTTTAATGTCGCTATAACCTGCTCCTCCCTCATTGGATGCCGTCTTAATATTGCCATAATAGCTTCTTCTGGTCTTGTAAATCCCCTGGTAGAGAATTCACCAGTCTCTTCTGTGGTGATTTCCACGGTGTTGACCTCGCTGAGAATCGCGTCTGCCAATGCGATGGCTTCTTTGTCTGGTGGCACCGCCCACGGCTCCGCTGGTGGTCTTATCGGAACGTTTAGATATGTTCTATCGGGTTCTATACGCTCAAGTATGCTCTTTATCGCTTCTAACTCCTCCCCTGTGTCGTTTAGCCCCTTCACCAGCATGACCTCCATCCATATCTCACCGCTGTATTCACGTCTGAACTTCTCCATACCCCTGACAACGACTTCAAAATCAAGCTCGCGATGTGGTCTGTTTATCTTCCTGAACGTCCCGGCAGTACCTGCATCAAGCGATGGCATTACAATATCCGCTTCTGAAATGTCCGCTCTTACATCCGCCAGGTAAAGGAGTGACCCATTTGTATCAACAGCGATAGGTATGTCGGTTATTTCCTTCGTCTTACGAATTAACCACCCAATGCTCCTGCATAAAGTCGGTTCGCCCTCACCAACAAAGGTCACGAAATCTATCCAATGCTCATTAACTTCAATTGCCTGCTCAATCTCCTTCAGTATCGCCTGTGGTGGGAAGAAGTCCTTACGCTCGATGGTCATGTGTGTTGTCCTCCCAAGCTGGCAGTATACACACGAATAGTCACAGGTCTTGAAAGGTATAGGTCCAACGCCCAGGGAGCGTCCAAGACGTCTTGATGGCACGGGGCCATAGACCACCTTATAGCCACTCATTTCTCTTCCTCGTAAAAGAAGTCGCTGCATAGAGGGTCCTCAGCGAGGTAATCGCCGGTATCGAGATATGCCCGCACGCGACACCCACCACAGATATCGCGATGCTTACAGCGGGCGCATCTGCCTTTCACTTCTCTATTCCTGAGCGAAGTAAATACCCTGGAATTGATTATCTCACGAAGCCCCTGCTCCCTTATGTTGCCCGCTTTCACATCCAGTAGCGGA
This sequence comes from Methanophagales archaeon, assembly GCA_021159465.1. Taxonomy (NCBI): domain Archaea; kingdom Methanobacteriati; phylum Methanobacteriota; class Methanomicrobia; order Candidatus Methanophagales; species Candidatus Methanophagales archaeon. Next base: position 8,528 of record JAGGRR010000150.1, on the reverse strand, counting down.
CATGGTACAACATCGCCATTCGGCTTGATAGAGAGCATACCCGTTGCAGCACGACAGCCTGGTAGCTCGGAGAAGAAGAAATCGGGCACAAAAAGCCCTTCTTCCGCCTTACGCCTCAATATCACCCAGTACTGTGATGCCTGTGTTGTACATATCTCAATTCTATCTCCTATTCTGCTCTGTTCCTCATATAACAGCATCAGATTCTTTGCATACTCAACGCTGCTGAGTTCGCTTGCAGGCATCCTCTCTTTTCCCCTGCCCAGTGCGATATAGTGGAAGAACCTGCACTGCCTGGCACCCAGTTCCAGTGCTGTATTGATTATTGCTGTGGTCTCTTCTTCGTTCTGTTTCATTATACAGGGGTCAATCACGAGGCTCATACCTGCTTCCCTACACGCTTGCGCAGCCTTCACCGCTTTATCGTATACGCCTGCACCTCTGATCATATCATGTGTCTTCGATGTACCATCAATAGGGATAATAACCTCATCAACACCTGCTTTTTTCAACCGATATGCTATCTGCTCGTTGAGCATTGTGCCATTAGAAGCGAGTGTGAGGTGCAAGCCCCGCTCCTTCGCATACGATATGATTGTGAAGATGTCATCCCGCATCAGGGGCTCACCACCGCCAAGGGTGAGATTTACCTTCGCTCCCAGGACACGTGCGATCTCATCTATGAGCGCAAAAGCTTCCTCTGTACTGAGTTCTTCGTCCAGAGGCGTGCCGGCACCGTAATAGCAATGCATGCATCGGAGATTACAAGCTCGCGTAACGTTCCAGTTAATGCTATACACTTCTCACTCTATTATTTATTCTGTTTGCTATAAAATAAAGTGAGTGAGATACTCCTGTGGACGTATAGTATGGTATGGCATGAATGCGAGACTACTGCTGCTATTGCTGGCACTTGCTGTTATAACTCTGACAGCATCCTTCTTCTCGCACCTCGCTTCTCTCGCTGCAGCACTAATATTTACCCTATTCCTGCCCGGGTATGTAATCGTAGAGTCCTGCTTCAAATACCTGAATATCCATGAGAAGCTGCTATTATCCCCTTTACTCAGCGTTATGGTCTCCACACAGCTCATATACGCTCTGTCGCTCATTCTTGGCTATACCAGACAGACGATTATCACAGCCTTCTTCCTTATGCTTATGCTTATGCTTATGTTTATACTCATATTCCTTACGCTTCCTATCTTTACCTCATCCGTACACCCACATCCACCGCGACTATCGGAATTGAAAGGAGTGTACCTGAGTCTGGGAATTTCGCTCGTCGCTTTTATTGTGCTGAGCAACACAGTATGGGTCTGGCATCATGGCTACATCATATTGGGCGGCTCCAACTGGCAGGATACACCTATGCACTATGAGATAATCGAGAGTATAAATAATGGCAATTTCCCACCCCAGATGCCATATTACGCAGGTGTCAGGATGTTTTACCATTATTTCGTTGATTTCCACACTGCGATACTGGAGAAAGCTTATGATGCCTTCTTTCCTCGTCTGATTGTGGTCACCAATACCTTCTTCATATTCCTCTTCGCACTCTCTATCTTTGTATTGACATCGTATCTGAAGAACGATGAGGCGGGCATTTATGCCACTCTGATTGGTACACTTGGTGGTGGACTATCCTTTATAGGGGGCTTATACGCACTACTGCAAGGACAATTCGCACTCACTACGAATTATGCATTCGAGTATGGGAAGTTCTTCACCATTCCACCAATCTTTGATAATCTATTACAGCAACGTCCACAGCTCATAGGACTACCAGCCCTTACCACTGCTGCCTATTTCCTTTACAGGGGTATGCAACACACCGGAACTACATACCGACGTGAGATAGCTTTATCGGGCTTGTTAGTGGGGCTTCTCTTTCCTTTTCATATCCTCGCTTGCTTCTCTGCCATGCTTATATTCCTGCTGAATTGCATAAAGAATCGCCGCATTGAAATCCTCTTCCTTGTATTCTCCATACCACCAATCCTACCGCATCTTATCCCCCTGTTGCGTTCCAGTTCAGTTTCAGGTATTGGGCTCAGCATAAAAGCACCATGGATTTATTATTTCCTTACGGGCAATCCTTTGCTATTCTATATTGGTAATCTAGGGGTACCGCTCATCCTCGCACTGCTATATCTTATATTTAAGAGTGAACACCGCTTTTTCCTCTATTCTTGGCTGTTCTCTCTATTCTCTTTACCCAATCTCTTCTCTTTTACACCCAACCCCTGGGACATGTATAAGTTCTTCCACTATGCATGGATACCTGTCGCAGTAACAGCAGGAAGTCTCCTCGCCGATTTGATATTGAGATTGAAATTGAAATTGAAAAGATTTGTAATTCCAATTCTAATTTCAGTTGTACTCATATTCTCACTCTTCAGCTCCGCTCTAATAATAACCTGGAACCTGTCTACGAATTATCCAGCGGCAGATGTGCATGAGTATGAAGCCGGGATGTGGGTAAGAAGAAACACACCACAAAAGTCCGTATTTTTAACCTGGCAATCTATTCATGCACCGGTGAGCATGATAGGAGGGAGATTGAGAGTACTTGGTTATGTGAATTGGGCTTATGGACATGGCTTTGATATCTGGGAACGTGCTCATGATGTAGAACGTGCGTACAGGGACAATATCACAGATACACTGGCGGTAATGAAGAAGTACAATGCGAGCTACCTCTACGTTGGCAGAGAGGAGATGAGGCACACAGACGTAGAGGTGAGAAACTTTGAGCGTTGTAAAGACCTGAAGGAGGTATATAAGGATGAGGACGAAGCAGGTGGGATTTATATCTTTGCACTCAGACACGCACCATCTTCTCGTAGATAGCAAGCGCATCCCTTAGCTCTTCTTCTTTCAACATCCCGTTTGGGGTTGGCACTTCCAAAATGCGGTGTGGTATGCGTAAGTTCTTAATATCAAAGCCCTCTCTGAATTTGAAATTCATTTTGGCTCGATGTATCTCTTTTCCGAGCGCTCTCAAGTCGTCCTCAGTCCATTCCTCCTTCAGTCCTATCCCTAATGCTTTCAGCGCCTTCAGTGTTACATCAGGTGTGTATACTTTCCTGGCAAAGAAGCAAACAACGAGGCTCGATAGTACCTGTCGCCATTCCTCCTCTTTTAATAACTCTCTTACTATCTCCTCTACGCTGGCTTCTTTTCCTATCAGCTTCTGGTCAAGGTCATAGCCCGCGGAATCAAGATGGCTATGCCTCGCACCCACAAGATTGTTCACATAACATGCAATTCCAGTGTGATATTCCGGCATCTCGTTACCGCCAAATGCAAGTGCGTAATCCTGACCACCATACACGCTCGATGCATGCTCAACACCCCTTGCTATTGCGCGATAGAAATCATTTGGCATCTTCACAATCTTCTCTATCGCTTCACAATAGGTCTTAGCATCACCCCAGCGTAGCTCAATACCCTCTGTATCCTCCTTTGTTATTAGCCCACGTGCATACGCCTCCGTTGCCCATGCCAGGCTCACACCTGTACTTATCGCATCCAGACCAAAGCTGTCAACAAGATTATTCAACCGCAGGTAATCCTCCCCATGTTCGATACCAAGCATGAATCCAAGAGAATATATTGTCTCATTATCGTATGGTATGGTCGTGGTCTTGAAATAATAACCGGGTTCATAGAGTTCACGCAGTGATGCCAGATGTATACAGCCGACCGGACAGTGAGCACAGGATACGCGTCGCGAGAGTAACTTTTGTGCGAAGTTCTCACCGGATAATTCCCGTGCTAAACTCTCAGGTGGACGCCCCGATGCCAAATTCTTGTATGGCATACCACCAATTTTAGCCAGGCTGTAAATCTTACCCGGAGTGCCCAGATCATGGTATTTCTCCATTGCATCGGTCTTTACCACCTTATCCTGTATCTCATCGTATATCTCCTTATAGGCTCTTCTGTCCGGTATCTCAACACTCTTGTCCGCCGATACAACAATTGCCTTCAATCGTTTCGAGCCCATTACTGCACCCAGCCCGAGTCGTCCGAAATGACGATAGGTCTCACAGACCGCACAGGCATACCTCACAAGACGCTCCCCTCCCTGTCCAATTCGTATTATGGTCCTCACACCCGCACCGGGCTCCACCTCCCTTAATATCCTGCCCACCGTCACCGATTCCACACCCCAAATAGAAGAAGCATCCTTAAATCGCACTCTATCGCCATGTATCGCCACATATAGAGGGATATCACTTGCTCCTCTAATAACGATTGCGCCGAAACCTGCGAGTTTGATAGCCGCGGCACTACGACCACCGCAGTGGCTTTCCCCTAAATTCAATGTCAGCGGTGACTTGAACATCGCTACGGTCTTAGAAGCAGCGGGATACAAAGCAGATATGCTGCCAACCGCAAATATTATCGGATTGGATGGACTTAAAGGATCCACGCCCCTGGGACACTCCTCCTCCAGAAGCTTTATTGCAACACCAGAGCCACCGATATAAGCATCGAACAAATCGCTTCTATCCTCTATACTTATGTCTTTCCTATTCAGGTCTATATATAAAACCCTATTTATCTCCCTTACTTTCATTCTTATCACCTTAAAATCCGCTTGATAATAGCCATGCTATAGCCATACCCGAGTTATCCAAGTGCCGAGAACACCGCCCTGAACACATCCAGCCAGTAACCGAATAAACCACCGAGGAAAAGACCTATCTCCCTTGCTCCTATATCTCCTGGTATGGGCGCTCTCCCTGATAAGATTGGTAATAGCAGGAACAATGCGATCACTACCAGTACTATTATCGTCCCTATCCTCATTTCTCTTCTATTCCCCCACTCAGAATAAATATTAAGTTCAAGTCATAGCATTATAAAAAGTTATCTGATGTTGATGGTGGAGTGGTTCTTGAAAGTAATTTGGCAATACCAGGGTTGTTAAATACATAAGAAAAGGGATGAAAAGGGATTGGAAAGCTTAAAAGAGGTGAGTAAATGGTGCTTCGGACAACTCCGCGTTCACTATCGCTCGCTTCGGTGCTAACGCACCCGGACAACAAGCGGGTATGCGGTTCGCTTACGCTCTCATGGTAATAAACTCACATCAGTGCCATCACGAGCATAATCATGATCAGCTTTGAGATGATACTGCATGCGAGATTGACGATGCTTATCTTCACACCGAGTCTTCCAAACAGTGATACATACATGGATATGCTATATTTGAGATATATCATGAATATTATTAAAATACTTCCAGTGATTAGGGTAATGATAGCCTGTTTCGCTGTTATCACTCCATTACTCAACAACGCGGCAACAGTGGCGTAACCAGCGGAGAAATGGGCTAAATCGGCTAATAGCACGGTTATACACTCACCTGGCAAGCCCAGAACCCTCAAGACCGGATCGAAGAATAGGCTGATATAATCCATAACCCCGAACTTAAGGAGCACGTCAATAGCAAGGAATGACGCCACCATAATTGGTATTATCTTCTTCAACGCAGTGAATGTCTTTCTCAATGCGTTTATCACTATCTCACGCATCGATGTGTCTCCATTGCCATTCGGAATATTTATACCACCTGCTACCGAATGTTCCGAATGTTGCTTGTAGCGAAATTTAGAATATAGTAGAGCAGTGAAGCTCTGAATGAAGGCAGATAGGAGATTGAGCGCGATATAAATGCCACCGATGAACGGACCCAGGAGCACAAATGCAATTGGTGCCTGAACCCTGAACAGTGATTCCCCTGCCACTATTGGGAATGTAGACATCACCACTGTGACTACCGCCTCGTCATCACTGACTTTACCTGCGTGATAGAATCCAGCGAGCGTGGATTTACCGGCAGTGGGGTTGAAGAACGAAGTGAAGAGCGCAAGTATACTCTCTCTGGACAGGTTAGATGCGCGACATAAGGGCTCAATCAGAGGTAGTAAGCGCTTCATCTGGTTACTCTCCAGCACAATATTAGCAAATATCACGCCGAAGGTAATGAGAATCACCGATTTAGCGAGATAAATACTGATACCGATGTCCATTATTACTCAATTGTTCAAACTCATATATACTCTTTATGAGGGAAAAATAATGTCTTATTCCTGGTTATCCAAAAATCCAAACCTGTTTAGAGCTTTTACAGGCTGGGGGATTAACAAGCGGTGGAGAAAGAGCTATTATTCTGTGAAGAAGCACGATTAAAAGAAAAGCTGGAAAAGTTAGTGGATGAAAAGAATACTGGACAGCAAAGGGGATAAATGAGCTTATAAAGGAGAAATTCGGAGTTGAATAGAAGAAAAACAGGCTATATGTACTGCTTAAGGAGCTGAAGCTGAAGCTGAAGTTATCCAAGCCCTATATTTTGGACGTAAAAAGACCTCAGTATGCCTCATTTATACGAGACAAAACTATTGTGCAACAGCGCTATTAGGCATGAGATATAAATATATGCTTTTGGAGATACTGTCAGTGTAGTATGTTCTAATGATCTCCAGATACTCTTCCACAAGGAAAACACTCAGTCCCGTGAGCCGGGAAATTGTTTGCTTATCCTTAGAAGCCACTAGCCTCACTCGTTCCATATCCTCTATGTATGTCTCCACATTTTTCAGCTCGTGATCGGTCATTCTTGCTATTTCCAACGGATTGTAACCCTTTGCGTATAGTTCTACAATAACTCGTTTATACGTAATTCCACGCCCGATAATCCAGCACATTACCCGCAGTCGGAAGCAGTTTCCCTGTCTCCTTTTGATATTTTCTCACGCGTTTTGAGAGTTTCGCAGAGCTTAACAACATGATGGCGGTCAAATCCGACTGGCTAAGCACTGCACCTTGCTGTTTAGCTTCGTTTATCAACCGAACCATTCTTTTGTCCTTTATCGGCTCGACTTTTCCAGCCTTTGTGAGTATATCAAGGTCTTCTTCGCCCCGGTGTTAGCGCTATTTTTGCCGTACTCCTGCTTATCACTCTCAGATCGTGCAATCCACACCAGTTGTCCTGGTTTCACCCGATCCACAGACGGTGAAAAGCGGTCTACCGTAGCTAAAAAATCATCTACGGGTCGTGTTACTATCCCCAGCTTATAAGAATATCCATATCCATCAATAAGCTTCTTTATGAGCACATTTCGCAGTGTTCTCCCTTGAAGCAGTCCGTATATTTTTTCGGATATTTTCGTTTGACCTGCCCTTTATCAGTCATTGCGCTCCCTCCACCAGCGTTTTTTAACGGTTCATTGACCTTAAACGGGTCAAGAAGCTGGCTGAGTCTATCTTTGTATCCTTCGCTCTCTGCACGCTCAATTAAACCTATGTACTCCTTAATCAGCCTTTCTGATAGTTTTGTTATCTTTCTAATGGTCAAGAGCGGATAAGACACCCTGTGAAGGAATGCAACCACTAAGAAGTCCTCCAGGTATCTGTTCACGCTGGAAGGTGAATGCGCCATCTTCCGGGCGATCTCGGATAGGGTGTAGTTTTTAAGGTAAAGCTCAACAGCTTTTGTTTTATGCGATACGCCCCTTCCTATGTCCTCCACCATCCCGCGTGTAAGCAATGAGACATCCTGTTTCATGAGATAAGCGTCGTCCCTCTTTATCGTGCTCAGGCTTGTACCGAGAAGGATTGCGAGATCCTCCTGGGTCAGAACCCCTCCTTGATCTAAATATATCGCTTCGTCACACAGACGCAGTTTCTTAGCCCTTCTTTCCGCCGCGATGCCGTATTTTTGCCTGATCTCAATGTCATCATCATGCAGGATTGGTAAATTCATGGACACTATCGTATAGCGCTTCTGCTTCCACTTGAGACAGTCCAAAACCGGTATTCAGGTCATTGATAAATAGCTGTCTGTCCGATTTGTTTACCGACCTTTCCAATTCTTCCTGGTTCATGTACATCACCTATTCCTATCATGAACCAGGTGTCATACGACACAAAGGGTAATTTGGGGTTTTATAGCCAATATTTCGTAGAATTATGCAACACAGCAGTAAAACCGAAAAGCTTTTATGCACATGCACTTTTACAATCCATAATTTTCGGGAGACAAATAGAGATAGAATCAGAAATGAAAGCGAAAAACCACCCTTTTAGGAATAGCAGTGACAGAAAATTCTTTGTATTCGCAGTAACAATAATAATAGCGCTATTATTCTCTTGCTTCTGCTTTATGGCGATAGCGAGTGCTCAGGATGATGCACAAACGCCAACGACAGCTCTAACACCTACACCTACACCGCCAACCACGATTTCTTCAGGAGCGGCAATCGCTGCGGCTATCGTGGTATTCATTGCCTTCGGGCTATTAATTGGTATAGGCTTTTTTGCAGACCATAATCTTAACAAGGGTGAGATGCGGAGAGCCATTGCCGGGACGTTTGTTGTGGGATTCACCATGCTAATGATTTTATCGCTTCATTATGGTTTTTATCGAAACGAGATCATTACGGCGTATATCGAGTTCGTAGGCATTGTTGTTGGGTTCTATTTTGGTCAGAGAGCGGCTGAGACGAAAA
>JAGGRR010000149.1 GCA_021159465.1 Methanophagales archaeon | reverse complement strand
GCCAAAACATTAAATCAGTGAGTAGTGAAATAGTGAGGGAATGAAATAGTCAAATAAGTTTTTTGTCTCACTCACTCCTTACTCCCTCACTATTTACTAATTTTGTCATTGGGGTTTTGGGCTTGATTTGACATTTGAGCTTTGTCATTTGTCATTTTAAGATTTGGATCTCCGTTAAAATTACTTTGACGAAGTCCTGTTTTGGGTTTAGAGGAGTATTGACAAGATATCATCCCACTGGTATGTATGTACATAGAAATTTAGGGGTTTTGAGATGCCAGTTAAAAGATTAAATATTGAGCTACCTTTAGATCAATATGAATTCCTCCGCAAAGAGGCTACTGCAAGAGGAATTGCCATCTCCCGGCTGATCAGAGAGCTTATAGCAAAGCACCGTCAATCCCTTACAGAAGAACTTAAAAAAACCTATCAAAATGACCCCTGGTTCCGGAGATGTGGTTCCTTTGATGGGCCGGATGATCTAGCTGAAAAGCACGACCTTTATCTATATGGCAAAAGCCAATGATCTTCATAGATACTTCTGCATTCCTGGCCATAGAGAATCGAAGGGATGCTTATCACAAACAGGCTCTCGCATACAGAGATACTATTCTCCAGTCAGGGCTGGGCTTGATTACTACTGATTATGTTCTTGATGAAAGTTACACTATTATTCGCCTTCGAGCAAGTCATGCTGTTGCTGTCCAGTTTGGTGAAGATATCTTGGCAAGCCGCATTATCCAGATAGAATATATGACCTCAGAACTTATTAAAGAGGCATGGCGTATATTTAAATCATTTGCTGATAAAGAATTTAGTTTTACGGATTGTACCAGTTTTGCCTTAATGGAACACCTTCATATTGATACCGCTTTTACCTTTGATGATCACTTTAGACAATATGGTAAATTTATTGTGAGGCCATAAAGTCTTTGGAAAAGTTTCTTCAACATATCCAGTTCCTTCTAGGAATGTGAACTTGTCCCTGATTTCTAATTTGTCAAAGGTGATGTCCTATAATTCCTGTAAAAAGAGGGTGGCCTGGGGTATAATAGATAAATTTAAAACTCTAACTCCGCAAAGTTTTAGGGAATAAGTTTAATCCCAAAATCCTTTCTATCTTCTCAGCTTTTGCAGGAATCTCGCTCAATCTTTTCTCTCCATCACTATAATATATACAGCTTGTTGAAAAACTC
>JAGGRR010000148.1 GCA_021159465.1 Methanophagales archaeon | reverse complement strand
ATCGTATGGAGCACGCACCTCTGAAGGAAATCAACCCAACCATCTTCGGTGTGAAAATCGTTCGTAAAAACTACTTATGCTCAGTTTCACCCCCGCTTTCTCTTCATATTTCCGCTTCAGTCCCCGGACCCGGATAGTGCTCAGAAAACGCAAACCAAATTCAAGCGTTAAGATTCATATATCGTATCACTGTGTAAAATAGTCACTTTTATAGCTTAGAAAGTATCAATGGCACAAAGTTGGAATCACCATCTCTTATCCGAACACCTAAGTATAACTTTCTAATTTGTCGAATTTGGATTTAAACTTTTCGGTCGTGTTGAGTAAAATCCAAAAGGTTACACATCAGATGTTGAAACATCGTGGGTTGAATTACAGAGGAGGAATAGCTGCTGAAAAGTCTTACTATACTTAGCCTTAGTGCATGCATCACAAAGCGAGCAGTGAGCCCGGCAACGACGGTATGTATCGTATCCACGCATCCATATTTTATTTACCTTATTTGAATTATATCTTATTATTTTAATTGAGATGGGAACCAACATAGGAGATATATTAGAGCTGAGAGAGACCAGTTTGGATGCACTCGCCGGTAAGACTATCGCGGTTGACGCTTATAACATGCTGTATCAGTTCCTCTGTATCATTCGCCAGCCAGATGGGACGCCACTCAGGGATTCAGCGGGCAGGGTAACCTCACATCTCTCGGGCTTGATATATCGCACAACGAATTTAATGGAGAAGGGGCTAAAGCTGGTATTCGTATTCGATGGCAAGCCTTCGGAGTTAAAATCAGAGGTTATAAGAGCCAGATCAATGCGGCGTGCAGAGGCGAGGAAGAGATGGGCAGCAGCAAAAATACCGGAAGAAGCACTGAAATTCGCAAAGGCATCCACAAGAATCGAGCCAGGAATCGTAGAAGAAGCGAAGACGCTCCTGGAATATCTTGGCATACCACATGTGCAGGCGCCCTCAGAAGGAGAAGCTCAGGCTGCGTTTATGGTTCGGAAAGGAGATGCGGACATTGTAGCCTCTCAGGATTTTGATTCTCTACTCTTCGGTGCGCCTGTGATGGTGAGGAACCTGAGTGCACCGAAAAGAGGGGTAAAACTCGAACTGGCTGTTTTGAAGGATATCGAGCATAGATTGGGGATAACACATGAAGAACTTGTGGAGATCGCTATTCTCGTGGGCACGGACTTCAACCCCGGGATAAAGGGTATAGGTGCCAAGAGAGCACTGAAACTCATCAAAGAGCATCATAGCATTGATGAATTGATAGCAGAATCGGTAATAGAGATAGAGAATGCACCTGGTATAGCAAACTATGAACTCGTTCGTAATATCTTCCTCCATCCTGAGGTCAATACTGAATATGAACTGAGATGGAAGGAGCCAGATGAGGAAAAAGTAAAGGAGTTCCTCTGCGAGCTACATGACTTCTCAGAGGAGCGAGTGAATAAAGCGCTCGAACGAATTCAGCGCTCAAAAGACATAACAGAAGTATTAGTATCACAGCAAACGATAGAACAGTGGTTGTGAAATAATGAATAATGTAATGAAATGAGGGTAAAAGGAAGAGCTGTCTAAAACTCCTCCTCCAGACCTTCAAGTTCATCACCAAATTCCTCTTCCACTTCTTTCTCCAGACCAGTGCCCGCACCAGCACCAGCATCAGCGCTAAAAGCATCCTCTACTAACCCTCTTATGGAATTCAGCATTGCAAATGCTTTGTCCTTATCATAAGGGAAGTTAAAGCGCTTTTTTCCAAAATCACTTTCTACTATTTTTCCACCTTGCATACTTCGTACCCAGTGCTGCTCTATGGATATAAACTTGCCATATTGCCCCTCTTTTACGAAACCTCTCCATACCAATCTCGGGCTACCATCCTCCTTTTTCAGAATCACTCTATACCCGACATCTTTTATTATCCTTATACCCGGTCTTATCTCACTCATGTTTTTTCACCTATGACCTTATTTATATTCTCTGTCAGTAAGTATATAAATTAGGTGGTCACACTTAATAAGCACTTAATAAGTATAGCGTTTTGGCTATGAACAGCGAAGTTCTGGATAATGGATTAAAGTCCCTGATGATACTTCAGGCGTGAGCCTATAATGCCGATCATTGGATGCCTGATAGCGATTGCGATTCGGGAGTATCCCCAAGGTACAGCTTTTTAACCTCTTCATTCTGAAGTAAACTGCCCGCTTCGCCTTCAAACCTCTTCCTACCCATCTCCAGGACATAACCACGGTGACTCACAGATAACGCCATCTTCGCATTTTGTTCCACTATCATCAGTGTGGTACCCAATTCATTGATAGCTGCAATCTTCTTGAACAATATATCCCTGAGCCTTGGCGAGAGCCCACATGATGGCTCATCGAGTAATAAAAGTGCTGGCATGAGCATCAAAGCCCTCCCCACTGCTACCATCTTCTGCTCACCACCACTCATGGTGCCTACTTTCTGCCGCCGCTTATTCTTAAGTTCCGGGAATATGTTAAATACTTCCTCAAATCCCGCACTGAGCCTATCCCGCTGTATAAAAGCGCCCATCTCCAGGTTCTCCTGTACAGTTAGCGAAGGGAACACATTCCTCTCCTGGGGCACATAACCTATTCCCGCCCTTACAATCTTGTCCGCTCTCAATCGAGATATATCCATGCCGTTGAACAATATCCGACCACTTCTCAACTTCACAAGACCAAAAATGGTCTTCATCAATGTGGATTTGCCCGAACCATTTGGACCGATTATAGTGACTATCTCTTCTTTTCCCACTTCCATTGTTACACCATGGATGATATCCACGTCCGTATAGCCTGAAACAACCTCTATAAGCCTTAACATTGTTCTTTCATCCCAAATACGCATCCAGAACACGCTTATCTCTATGCACTTCCGCCGGCACGCCGGAAGCAATGACCTTGCCCTTGCTTATCACATATATATAATCACACAATCGCATGATGATATGCATATCATGTTCGATGACAAGGAATGTCATGTCGTGATGGTCTCGTAGTTCCTTTATATAATTCAGGAGCTTGTTGGCGAGTGTGGGATTCACGCCGGAGAAAGGTTCATCGAGGAGTAGCATATCCGGCTCTGCCATTAACGCTCTTGCCATCTCTAAGAGCCTCTTCTGACCACCTGATAGTGCACCCGCGTATGCATCCTTCAGCGATTTAAGACCGAAGAATTCAAGGATAGAGCGCGCTTTATCGCGATTCGTCTCCTCCTGACGCTTAACTTCCTCAGGATGTAGCCACACGTTCCATATCCGTTCCCCATGCTGCTGTTTTGGTGCAAGCAGCATATTCTCTTCCACCGTCATCCTTGTCAACGCCTTCGTGAGCTGGAAAGTACGGATCAAACCCATTCTCGCTATCTCGAAATTGGTCTTACCCCCTATCTCCTCTCCTTTGAATATGACCGTGCCGCTGTCTGGCTGCTCAAAACCACTAATTATATCAAACAGAGTGCTCTTACCCGCGCCGTTGGGTCCCATGATGCCCACAATTGACTTCCTTTCCACCTCTAAAGTACATCTATCTACCGCCTTTATGCCACCAAAGCTTTTCTGCACCTCTTGTACCGATAGCATAGCATAACACTAATATGCTATAATTCTATGTATAGTTATAAATAACGTTATAAATATTTTTTAACCCCCACCACCAACCATTCACAAAAGATCATCATATCACTCTCCAATCTATCAAAAGAGAAGCTATAACGATGCT
>JAGGRR010000147.1 GCA_021159465.1 Methanophagales archaeon | reverse complement strand
GTGTAACGGTGGTTACTTTTTCTGCAATGCACTTCGCTCCCGGTGACCCAGCAGAGATGATTGCGGTAGCCAGGTATGGTGAGGACTTAACACAGGGGGAAATAGAATGGGTAAGAGCAACAGAGGGCTTAGACGCTCCAGTGTATATTCAATACCTGAGATGGCTGGAGCACGTTTTACACCTGGACCTGGGTAAGTCACAAATAACCCATGAAGATGTCTTAGAAGAGATACTGACCAGATTCCCCGCAACCTTAGTGTTAGCAATCTCAAGTTTAATTTTGTCTCTATTGATAGCGCTACCTACTGGAATAATCAGTGCCATCAGAAAAAATACAATCGTTGATAATGCGTGCATGACCGGCGCTTTGCTTGGGGTGTCCATGCCCAACTTCTGGCTTGGATTGCTTTTGATCTGGTTATTTTCTCTATCTCTTGGATTGCTTCCCAGTTTTGGCTACGGTGGCATCAAACATCTTATTCTTCCTACGATAACCTTAGGCACCTCGATGGCTGCCATCACAACTCGCCTCACACGTTCGAGCATGTTGGATGTGCTAAACCAGGATTACATAGTAATGGCAAAAGCAAAAGGGTTAGATGCGAGAACAATACTTCTAAAGCATGCGCTGAAAAATGCTATGCTACCTGTAATTACGTTTGTGGGGTTGCAGTTGGGCTTTTTACTTGGAGGAGCTGTTATTGTTGAGACGATATTCGCATGGCCCGGAATTGGAAAACTATTGGTGGACTCTATATATGCCAGGGACTTTGCGTTGGTTCAAGGATGTGTTTTATTTATCGCTGTTATTTTTGCATTATCCAACCTGGCAGTGGATATCATCTATGCTTACTTAGACCCAAGAATAAGGTACGAGAAAAAATGAACGAAAACTGGATGGCACTTAAGGAACTCGGAGAAAACAGGATGTCAGCAGTAGGTGCAGTAATCATCGTTTTTTTAGTATTTGTTGCGTTTTTCGCACCTTACCTTGCACCCCATGACCCTTTAAAGCAAAACCTAGGAAAAAGACTGCTCGCACCCAATGGCGAATACCCTTTTGGCACCGACGAACTGGGAAGATGCATATTTTCAAGAGTCCTGTATGGAACAAGAATTTCCCTGGAAATTGGCGTTGTAGTTGTGGTGATAACAGCCTTGGTTGGCACAATCCTGGGCGGCGTATCTGGTTACTGTGGAGGAATAGTGGATGAAATTATAATGAGGGCTGTGGATATAGTGCTTGCTTTTCCAAGCATAATTCTCGCTTTGGTGATTGCAGGACTTTTAGGGCCCGGGCTTTTCAATGTGATACTTGCCCTTGCCGTGACGCATTGGCCTGCATACACAAGACTTGTGAGAGGGCTGACTCTCTCCGTAAAGGAAAAAGAATTTGTTGAAGCGGCAAGAGCCCTGAGAGCCTCAAGCTTCTATATTCTGCGTCGTCATATCCTGCCAAACTGTATAAATCCTGTTATTGTGCTTGCAACTCTTGGTATTGCCCATACGATAATTTTTGCGGCTGCTCTCAGTTTCTTAGGCTTGGGAATTCAACCCCCAACTCCCGAGTGGGGGTCAATGCTTAAGGCAGGCATCCCTTATCTGCGTAGCGCACCTTTTTTAACCTTTTTCCCCGGCATTATGATAATGATTACCGTGCTTGCTTTTAATTTCTTAGGCGATGGATTGAGAGATACATTAGATCCACGGGCAAAAGAAATGCTAATGATGAGGAAATGAGTTTATTGAGAATAGAAGGGCTGAGGGTTTATTTTAATGCGAGGGGAAGAATTGTAAAAGCAAACAATGGCGTTGATTTGGATATAAGAGAAAATGAAATTTTAGGCTTAATAGGAGAGACTGGCTGTGGAAAATCAATCTTGGGAAGGGCAATAATGGGATTGCTTTCAGAAAATGTGGAAGTTGGAGGAAGGATTATTTACAAAGGAGAGAATTTATTGGACCTTTCTGAAGACAGAATGAAGCAAATTAGAGGTAGGGAGATCGCAATGATGCTACAGAATCCTTCCACATCGTTGAATCCTGTGTTAACTGTTGGAGAACAGATAGCGGAGGTTTACAGGTGCCATAATGACGCTACGAGAGAAGAAGCAAAGAGGAAGGCATCAAATATGCTTGAATTGGTTGGTGTAGACTCGAAAAGGATGCGTGAATATCCACATCAATTTAGTGGCGGGATGAAGCAGAGAGTTATGATTGCCATCGGATTAGCGCTGAATCCCAGAATTTTGATAGCAGATGAACCAACTACAGGCCTGGACTCCTCAACGAAAAACCAGGTTTTAGATTTGATGTCCGAGTTAATCAGAAGTAGAGATATGAGTATGCTGCTTATAACCCATGACCTGGGAGTGGCGAGAAGAATGTGTGACCGAATTGCAGTAATGTATGCAGGCGAACTGGTTGAGATTGCTCCTGCTGAGAAGATTTTATCAGAACCCAAGCATCCTTATACGCAAGGTCTACTGGACTCGCTTCCTCGCATGGGCTTAAAGCCGATACCGGGTGCAAGCCCGAGTCTCTCCTCACCCCCAAGGGGGTGCAAATACAATCCGAGGTGCAGATATAAAGGTGATGTATGCTCAGAAAAACATCCTGATATGATAAGATTGGGAGATTCTTACGTAAGATGTATTCTGTACAAAAATGAAAAAAGTAAGGCTTGAGGTAAAGAACCTGAAGAAATATTTCTATTCCGGGATTTTCAGGAAGAAGGTGATAAAGGCAGTTGATGGTGTGAGTTTTGAGATAAAGGAAGGCAAAACTTTAGGATTGGTTGGGGAGAGCGGATGCGGGAAAACAACGGTTGGAAGGACAATTCTAAGACTTACAAATCCGACAGAAGGGAAAATAATCTTTGATGGTAGAGATATTACGAGCTTGAACGGCAGCGAGCTAAAAAAATTAGGAAAGGAGATGCAGATCATATTCCAAAATCCAGAATCATCGCTGAATCCGAGGATGAAAATCTATGATAGTATTGCTGAGCCCTTAAGAATTCATAATATCTGTAACAAAAAAGAGGAGAAAGAGAGGATATTTGAGTTGATTGAAACAGTTAATTTAAATGAGGAACTTCTATTCAGGTATCCTCATGAAATAAGTGGGGGACAAATCCAGAGAGTTGTGATAGCAAGAATTTTGAGTCTGAATCCAAAATTTATTGTGGCAGATGAGCCCACTTCTATGCTGGATGTTTCAGTCCAGGCACAAATCCTGAATTTGCTGAAGGATTTGCAGAAGAAATATGCGTTAAGTTACTTGTTTATTTCCCATGATATGGAAGTGGTAGAGTGGATGAGTGATGAAATAGTTATAATGCATAAAGGGAAAATTGTGGATAGGAAAAAAGTGTAGTGAAAAGTTTTTCTTGGTAAACCCATGGTTCGCTCAAATAAATCATAGCAGATTTTAAAATTATGTAGAGCTTTACAGTACTATAGATGAAGAAGTTGGCATAAAAATGAGCGGGTGGATGAAATCCCTCTCCTCTTGGCGCAGATGGAGAGGATGAAAATCCAGCCACTGCTGGATAGCCGTTTCTCCACGCACGGAAACTGGAAGAGGCTCAATCATGTTCAAGGCTGGGCATAACGGAGGATGGACTCTTCCAATTTGGATAGCAAAGACCGACAGCTGATTTACCACAGGTGAAAATTATGCTCTCGGCTCTGGGTCCATTAGGGATGCCAGTGGCAACACAGGTTCTTCCCGGGAATAGAGCGGATGACCGCTGTGGTGGATGGTAGGAGGATCACATGGAGAGAGCGGAGAGCGGTCATCCGTTCCCTTCAGCATGCAAAGAGAGCGGAAGCAGGTTTGCAGAAACGAATAGAATATACCAGATTGATCACAAAATTCCCGGAAAACTCCTTAAAAATAAGCGAACCATGAGTTAGACGTAAAAGCTCTTAAAAAGCCCCAATCTCGTCACACCTGAATAAATTCGGGTGAATCCCTATTGGAGAAGCCCTATCCATTTTTCACTTAAATCTCCGCGAAAAATCTGGCACCGTTATCCCTATTGCTTTCTCACCCCTATAACGTATGATTACAAATGCAATCAAAACAACGACTCCCACAGGTAGAACGATTTGAGCTGGATTTAGGAGTTCATTTTTAACTATTTTCAGTACTTCTTATTCTTGTAGCAGAATAAACTTATTTATGCTTATGCAATGGTTTATCTTAGCCCTTATTGCATCTATACTCTGGGCAGTTGTTGTAATAGTGGATAAATTCATTCTGACACATTATATCAAAGATGCCGTCTCCTATCAGGTCTTCCTCACACTCACCATGCTGCCGTTCCTCATTTTCCTGCTTCCTTTCACCTCTCACAGTACCAATAGTTCCACTCCCACCATACTTCCCGTTATTATCATTCTACTCGGAGTAGCCATGGGGCTGGTATATGTGCTTTACAACAAAGCACTGATGATAGAAGAGGTATCAAGGGTGACACCGCTATTTTATCTCTCTCCACTCTTTGTACTGCTATTCTCGTTCATGTTCATTGGTGAAGGACTCTCTTTGAGGAGATATGTGGGTATAGGACTGATGGTCTTCAGTGCAATCTCCGTATCCGTATCTTTAAGGGGAAGGAATAGGGACAGTCACAGGCAGAGTCACTCGCACTCCTTGCATATCGCGCTCTCTCCTGCGCTCCTCATGATACTGGTCCTTGATATAATGAATGCGGGTAAGGATGTGATCTCGAAGCTCATACTCTCACATCTGGATTATCTCTCTTACCTCTTCTGGTTCCTGCTTGGTAATATCGCCGGTAGACCCTTTCTACTCCTCATACCCCATAACCGCGAGAAGACGCTCATGATTATTAAAACATTACCCCCAAAGGTCTACCTGCTCTCTTTTATCAGCTCCTCACTCGCATGGGCTGGCTATGTATTGTATTTCAAGGCGGTATCCATGACTTATATCTCGCTTGTGAGTGCGATACCGACAACACAGCCATTTCTCGTATTCATATTCGCCACTCTACTCGGATTGTTCTATCCCGGGCTGATAGAAGAGAAGACAGATCGGCGGTCCCTAACCATAAAAGGGATTGCCGCTGTTAGCGTCTTGATTGGTGCATATCTGATTCTGTCATGATATAGCAAAGCGGGACAATTATGTTACCAGTTACCATATCAAGTCCCTCGTCAGTTTCCATGCCTGGTATACCAGCGGAAGCGAAGCTAAGAAGAGCCATATCTCTGGTCGAATATCTGCAATTACAGGGAACGTATCTGCACCACCTATCAGATACTCCAACCCGTCTGCACAGATCGAGAGCAGATACAGAACACCAAATACCGCTGATAGGAGTAGCCCACCAATGAGAAATGACAAACCCCTGTGCTCTCCATTAGATAGTTCTACCACACCATTCAGATACGTCGAAGCGATGACCAAGAGTGCAAGTCCCCCAAATACATCCCCTGGTATTGTCTCTCCAGTACCCCCAAACACCTCTATCAACCCGAATACGAGATACACAATCCCGAGTACGAGCGAATAGCCCGCCAATCTTTTACCGGTTCCCAGGTCAAAATCCGGCATCTTAATCTACCTCCTCATGATAATCCTATTAAATGCCCTATCACTATCACGAGCGCAGATACGAGAAATGCCAGTGTCAGCGTATATATGGGCGCGAAAAGAACCCACTTCGGACGCAATTCCTTCAACATTATCCCTATTGTGGCAACGCATGGGAAATATATCAGCACAAAGACCATATACGCGAACCCTGTAAGAGGTGTAAACCAGCTTGCATTTAGCAGTGCGGTGTGCACACCCTCCTCGCCAACACCGAGCAAAGACCCAAAAGTACCCACTACCGCCTCTTTCGCAAGGAATCCGAAGAATAATGCGACTGCAGCCTGCCAGTTCCAGCCGAAGGGTCTGAATATCGGCTCAATCACATGTCCGAAATCAGCAATATACGAGTTCTCTATGAGTTCGCCACCCGAAGTAGCACCCCATGGAAAGACTGAAAGTGCCCATACAACTATCACAACAGCGAATATAAAAGTTCCCGCTTTTATAAGGAACCATTTGCCACGTTCCCACATGTGCATCGTTACACTCTTCAAACTCGGAATCATATACCGGGGCAGTTCAAGCACGAAAGGCGCGGGTTTGCCCTTGAATAACGTCCTCCGGAATATCAATGCTGAGAGTACCGCCAGGGCTATACCGAGCACATACATCGAGAAGACTGCTGCACTTGCTGCATAACTGGTGCTAAATATCACTCCTGCAATCAGTACGTAAACCGGCAATCGCGCACTGCAGCTCATCAATGGGTTCACCAGTATCGTTATTATCCGGTCCTTCTCGCTCTCTATACTCCGGGTAGCCATTATCGCCGGGATATTACAGCCGAACCCGGTTATCATTGGTATAAAAGACCGTCCGTGTAAGCCCAGTTTATACATCGCACGGTCCATCACGAACGCTGCCCTTGCTAAGTAGCCACAGTCCTCCAGGATCGCGAGAGCGAAGAACAGCATGAATATCGGCGGTATGAATACCAGAACCGAGCCCAGACCAGCGCATATACCGCCAGATACAAAAGAAGCGAGCATAGGATTCGCGATATGCAACTTTGCAAGGTTACCAAGCCACCCGAAGAACAGGTCTATCATATCAGAGAACGGTGCAGAGAACGAGAAAGTGAACTGGAAGACCGCATAGAGCAGAGCTAAAAAGATCGGTATCCCGAGCACACGATGTAAAAATACATGGTCCAGTATGTCTGTAAAAGACCTCTTTTCCTCCCTCTTCTTCACTACTGTCTCCAGTATCTTCGCTATCGCTGCATATCTCCGCTCTGCAAGCACCACTTCCGGCTCTTCTCCCATGACTTCTGTCATTGTTGCGGTAACAACTCCTTTATCTCATGCCAGTAAGGACGGTCTGCCATCCTCTTCAATACCGCATCATCGTGCTCCAGCGCCTTTATCGCAAGCCATCTCGATGGATACTTCTCCGATAAGTTCGCATCCTTTGCAATCACTTCCTCTACCCTCTTTATCGCTGCTTCAACATCTTCACCATACCCCATCACTATCTTCCTCTTTCCTCTCTCATTCTCACGTGCCGCATTCAGCACCGCTTCTTTCAATGCTTCTACACCCTCACCCGTTGTTGCAACCGTTGGTACCACCGGAATGCCAAGAAGCTCCGAGAGCTTATCCACATCTATCTCTATTCCCCTCTCGTTCACCATATCCCACTGATTCAGTGCCAGCACGACGTTCGCCTCTAATTCCAGCAGAAGCAGTGTTAAATACAGGTTACGCTCTAAATTCGTACCATCCACGATATCAATCACCACATCCGGCTTCTCCTCCACTATGTAGTCCCTCGCTATGAGTTCATCTATCGAATGTGCAGTCAGACTGTAAGTGCCGGGCAAATCAACTATCTCCAGCTCCACACCTTTATACATGCATTTTCCTACCTTCTTCTCCACTGTCACACCCGGCCAGTTGCCCACATGCTGTCTTAGACCCGTAAGCCGATTGAAAAGTTCCGTCTTACCCACATTCGGATTCCCTATCAATGCCACTCTTATCATCTCCTCTTGCCTGCACCTCCATTTACCAGTATCTTCATCGCTACACCCCTACCAAGTGCGATTCTCGTATTACGGACAGAAAGAAGCATAGGTCCAGGCGGATTAGAGGTCAGTACTCTTACTCTCGTACCAGGTGTGAAGCCCATATCAGAGAGACGGCGCACCAGTCCTCTACCCCCTTGCAACTCCTCTATTTCTGCCTCTTCGCCCTCTCCCAGAAATGCCAATGGTAAAATGCTACTGCCAAAACATGTAATACCCGAAATTCTACCCTTGCTCATCATCTTCTTTTCACTCCCTCAATTACACTTCCAACCATACGTTCTCAGCCTCAGCCCGTCGTAATGTCAGGTTATAACCCCTCAGAAGGAACTCCACCGGGTCACCGAGTGGTGCATCTCGCACCTTCTCTATCTTCGCACCTCTAACAATGCCCATATCCATTATCCGCCTCCTCAATGCACCACTGCCCTCTATTCGCGTAACTTCTCCCTCCTCTCCCGCTTCCATATCACTCAATCGCTTCTCCACCATCTTAGTCCACCAAAACCTTATTCTTCATCGTATCGCACATCGTCACAGTCTCAGATACTTTATATCCCGGTATAGTGTTAGGTACACAAAAATCCTGCCCTAAAAAAGTTCGGTTTTTAATAAAAAACCTAAAAAAGTTCGGTTTTTATATTATTTTCTATTAAAATTTTTCCTTCATCTGATTTTTTGGAACCGTCACAGGTGGCATCGTGGCGATTAGAATAAATTAGAATAATAATGAGAAAAAAAGGATGGAGAACGGATAAAACTCAAAAAAGTATGGCTCTGGCTCTTATTTCTTTATCATGACTTCCATCGTTGTATCTATCAGCCTATCAAAGTTTATCTTCTTATCCCAACCCTGCCGCTCGAATATGTTCATGAAGCCAACACCGATGACTTTTGGTCTCTCATCCCCTGAGAGCTCCTCGATCATGCGAATAACATCCTCCGGTGGACAGCCGAACTTGGGCATTGCCAGACCACCAAGCACAACGACTGCACTTGGGTTATTTGGGTCACCCTTCTCATCTACAACGCTATATCCTATATTCTCTATCTTCTTTATCCTCCTTGCCTCCTCCGCCACTGCTCTCGGTACATATAACATCTCAAAACCCTTATCTCGCACTGTATAAGCCAGCAACTCGATGAATGGTGTGCAAACAGCAACCGAGCCAGTGAAGACCACCTTGGAGCCATCCTTTAGATCAGTCATGGTATCTCTAAATGCACCAGTGAAGCCGGGTATTCCACTCCTCTTCTCCATTTCTTCTATCTACCTCCTTTTGCCTCCACATAACGTATAGATAAATATAAAAATAAAACTTGATTAAGCAGATAATCCGCAATATTAATTCGCCTTCTATCCTTCTATTATACTTTCATACTTTCCAGTAGTTATGGCACTATGGCACTTTAACGCAAAATCTTAATTTGAGAAGGGATGATGTGGAGAAATATAACTCTTACCTTAGAGCGTCAGGCTTATTCTCCTTTCTTCCAAATATATCCTTTCGGGTGCATTACCTGATTCTTACTATCCTCTAAAAAAAAAAGTTGTTGGTTCGACAGTTGGAGTGGAAAAGTAACTTGTTTAAAGATGTTTTCGTTATCGGTATCTCCGAATACTCTTTGGGAATGATAGCAAAAGAAGATATTTCAAACGTTTCAGGCAAATATAAT